>CAMLLE010000136.1 GCA_946480555.1 uncultured Verrucomicrobia subdivision 3 bacterium | reverse complement strand
ATCGCCGTGGCGAGCTGCAGCGAGAATGCGTTGATCGTCGAAAACCAGGTTTTCCGCAATCCGTTCAAATCCTGCTGGCGCGTGATGCTCAAGGTGGAGCCCAAACCGGGCAACAAAGACACGGTGGACATCCGCTGCACATTGCAGAAGGGAGAGGAGGTTTTGAGCGAAACATGGACCTATCTCTGGAGTCCGCTCTAACGTCGCCGGACAGCCCGCGCGAACAGCCAGGCCGCATTGCTGGCCGCCCGCTTGAAGACTGGAATGCCGCCTATGCCAAGGTGGAAAGCTATTTTCACGCCCTCCGTCTGCGGAACAAAGTGCTGCTGAATCGCGTGGTCATCCACGTCCTCAAACGCGCCATGCATCGTGCGCCCAATGAACCGCACCGCCACGCAACGGAGTTGGCCGCTGAGGAAATGGATGCGGTCGTGACCGAGTGGTTCGCGCAAGTGCTCCAGGAAAATCCCTCTGGCACGGACCAGATGCTTTCCACACGCGGCCGGCTGGCGCTCTTGATTGCTGACATGCCCGGCAAGTGGCAGGAGCAGTTTCTCCGTCCGGGCCCGTGGCCGGAGGAATTCGTCAACGCCATGCGCGACGCCTATCTGCGCGCGGGTCCGGATTTCCAATTGGCGAAGATGGCACCGCGTCCGCTTGATCTCGGGCCGGTGGCGGCGCTGACGAATTTCCGCTTTCCGTTCAAGAAGTGGGCATTCATCTGGATTGTCTGCGGGCTGCTGCTCATTGCCCTCTTCATCTGGACGCACTACTTCGCTCCCGGTCACTGATATGTCTCCTCCCGCGTCGGCTTCATCGCAACCGTCCGCTGCCGCCCATGGGCCGAGGATTTATCCCGCCCGACCGGCGGGACGCACCGCGCGCGTCTTCATTTTCTATTCCGGCGCCATGCTGCTCACGGCGCTGGTTTCGATGCTCTTTGCCGATCTGCTCTGGCGCAGCGGATGGAACAACACCAGCACCATCCTGCTGATCCTGTTCATCATCTTGTTCCTGCTGGTTTCCATTGGCTGCATGCACGGAATCGCGGGATTCATCCTGCGCGTGCTGGGCGATCCGGATCGCATCACGCGTCTCGGCGATTACACGAGCCGCGAAATTGACGGTGTCAGCACGGCGATCGTTTTCCCGATCTACAACGAGGAGGTAGCGCGCGTGTTCGAGGGATTGCGCGCCACGTATCTTTCACTCGAACGCACGGGCCAGCTGGAGCGGTTCGACTTTTTCATCCTCAGCGATTCGACCGATCCATCGAAGTGGGTGGAAGAAGAGCAACGCTGGTGCGAACTGGTCCGCGAACTTGATGCGCTCGGGCGGATTTACTATCGCCGCCGCGTCAGCAACGAAGGCAAGAAGAGCGGCAACATCCGCGACTTCCTCAGCACCTGGGGCCGCCGCTACCGCTACTTCATCGTGTTCGACGCGGACAGCGTCATGCGCGGCGAAACGGTTGTCGATCTGGTGAAGCTGATGGAGACGCATCCGAACGTGGGCATGATCCAGACCGTGCCCGCCCTGGTGAATGCGGAGTCGCTCTTCGGACGGATGCAGCAATTTGCCAATCGCCTTTACGCGCCAATCTTCATCGCCGGACTAAATTACTGGACACAGGCCTTCGGCAATTACTGGGGGCACAACGCCATCATCCGCACCGACCCGTTCATGCAGTATTGCGACCTGCCGCAACTGCCCGGACGGAAACCGTTCGGCGGACAAATCCTCAGCCACGACTTCGTGGAAGCGGCGCTGATGCTGAAGGAGAACTGGCAGGTGTGGTTCGCCTATGACCTGGAAGGCAGCTATGAAGAACAGCCGCAGGACATGATCGAGAACGCGCAGCGGGACCGCCGCTGGTGTCAGGGAAATCTCCAGCACGCCATGGTGCTCTTCGCGCGCGGCCTGCGGGGCGTGAGCCGGATTCATCTTCTGCTCGGAATTTTTGGATATCTCGCGAGCCCACTCTGGCTGTTCTTTCTCCTCGCGTTCAATTGGGCGCTCTGGTTCAAGGAGCGCGCCAATCTTTCCGACATCACAGTCCACGCCTTCACGCCGTACATCAAGCTGAGCGGCACGGGACACGCCTTCCTGATCTTTGCGATCTGCATGGGCGCGCTGTTCCTGCCAAAAATCCTCGCGCTGATCGACCTCGCGTTCGACCGCCAGCGCAAGCAATCCTTCGGCGGAATGCGTTGTGCCGCGGCCAGCGCGGTGGCGGAAACGCTCTTCTCCTCGCTGCACGCGCCGTTGCAGATGCTGTGGCACTCGAAGTTCATTGCCACGATTTTGCTCGGGCTCGGAGTTCATTGGGGGCCACAGAAGCGCGGCGCGGATGGCATTGCGTGGTCGCAGGCAATCCGCGCGCATGTGGGTCACACGCTGCTGGGCATCGCCTGGGGCCTCTGGATCTGGCATCTGGACGCCCCGGCATTCTGGTGGTTCCTGCCAGTGCTGGCGGGAATGCTGTTGTCCATTCCGCTCAGCGTCATTACCAGCCGGCCGAGCCTCGGTTCCAAGACGCGCAGCTGGGGATTGTTTCTGACGCCGGAGGAAACGGCGCCGCCATCGGAGCTCGACACGCTGCGGATGCGCATGGCCTTGCTGGAGAAAAGCGCCGCTAACGCGCCACATCTTCCGGACGCCAGCATCGCGCAAGCTGTGCTGGATCCTTACGTAAACGCCATTCACGTTTCGCTGCTGCGCGAAAAAGGATTGAACCCGGAATACAGCGCCGCGTTGAAGAAACTTGGCGCGGGCGAACCGCACGTGCGCGAACTCGCGGAGCAGCTCCTCAAGAAGGGCCCGGACAGCCTCAAGGCACAGGAGAAAATTCTCATCCTCTCCGATGCCGATGTGATGCCGTGGCTCCATCGCCAGGCATGGGTGCGTCCAGCCGAGACACTTGCTTCGTGGTGGCAGAGTGCGATCCGCTACTACGTGAGATGAAGGTCCGATGGCAGGGATGCCCGGCCCTGCGCATTCGCGCCCAGCGCGGCGCAGGAGGCGTGGCTTGAACAATCGCACGCAGAAGTTCCAGATCGCGCCTGTTCCGCGCTTTCAGCGCGGGGTTGCCTTGGGCCAGGCAACCCTACCCTGAATGTTCGTTGTTGAACGTTTCCATTCTGAGTTCAGGGGAGAAAATGCTGGCCATTCCTTCCTTCTTGTTGCCTCGCAGCCGGGTGCTTTCCTAATCTGGCAATCCAGTGCAGAAAGATTCGAAATACATTGAAAGGGAGGCTTACCTTTCCCGCTACACCCACGAAGGCGCCGTTGCGAGGAGGGAATCCGAAGAACGCATTCGGGAGGAGTTCACCGGCGACTGGCTGCGCACGGTACGGGAAGATTTGCCACGGTTCATCCCATTCCTGAACGGCCCGTGCGGGATGGATTTCCGGGGACGCATCCTTGAGATCGGCGCGGGTGCCGCCTGGCTCGGCGCAGAACTTTCGAAACTGCCAAACGTTGTGGAGGTGTTCATCACCGACTATTCACCGCGATTGCTCAAGGAGCAGGCGCCGAAGGTTTTCAAGGCATTGCAGGCGAACACCGCCAAAATCACCCGCATGCCGGTGGATTTCCACAAGCTGGATTTCCCGACGAATTATTTCGATGTGGTCGTCTGCTCGTCGGCGTTGCATCAGGCCACGAACATGGTGCAGCTGCTGCGCGAGGCGAAGCGGGTCTTGAAACCAGGCGGGCGTTTCGTGGCGATCCGCGAGCCGGTCTGGCCTTTGGTGAAGCTGAAGTCACGGTCCAAAGCGCGCGCGCGGCTGGCGGCGGCCGGCATCAACGATCCGTTTTACACGCTCGCGGACTACAAGGAGTTCTTCAAGCAGGCGGCATTTCCGCTGGAGGTAAAGAGCGTGAATTTCGGCCGCGGCATTCGTTATTACGTGAACCAGCTGGTGAACGGCCTGACGCATGCGCGTTACGCGTTTGTGGCAGTGAAGAAGAGCCCGAAAGGAAAGTAGACGAAACGCCGCTCGGATCGGTTCTCGTCCTCGACAGCGTCCGCCTTGTATCTGCAACCGTTCGGCAATCGGTTCTGAACCGAAAAGACTTCCATTCATCGGTGTCCATCCGTGGCTGGAACTGAGTTCCCAAGAATTTCGTTCCCGCGTTTGAATGGCGGGAATGAACGGCCTTTGAATCGGCACGGAGTGATGCTTAATTGCGGCATGAAAACGATCGCGATCATCGGCGCGTCCAGCAATCGCGCCAAATATGGCAACAAAGCAGTGCGCGCTTTCCTGCAACAAGGCTATACGGTTTATCCAGTTAATCCGAATGAACCGGAAGTGGAAGGTTTGGAAACGTTCAAAACGGTGCGCGACGTGCCGGAGCGGCCGCACATGATCAGCGTCTATGTTCCGCCGCCGGTGTTGCTGAGAGTGTTGCCGGACATCGCGGCGCGTGGCTGCGAAGAGCTGTGGCTCAATCCGGGAACGGAATCCGACGAGGTGCTGGCCGAAGCAGAACGGCTGGGGCTGAACGTCATTCAAGCGTGCAGCATCGTGGGCGTGGGCGTTTCGCCAAGCCGGTTGTGAGACGCTTGCTGTAGCGGCGGTCCATGGCCGCCGCCATTCCAATCCGCGTTTACTTCCCTTTCAGCGCGGCGATGCCGTAATCGCGGTTCAGCTTGGCGATGAAACTCAGGCTGATTTCCTTCGGGCAAACTGCTTCGCAGGAACCGGTCACCGTGCAGTTGCCGAAACCTTCCGTGTCCATCTGCATCACCATGTTCATTGCGCGACGGTCTTTCTCGGCTTTGCCCTGCGGCAGGAGGTTGAGATGCGAAACCTTCGCGGCGACGAACAGCATCGCGGAGGCGTTTTTACACGCCGCGACGCAGGCGCCACAGCCGATGCACGCCGCGGCGTCCATGGAAAGGTCCGACGCTTCTTTCGGAACCGGAATCGCATTGCCATCCGGCGTTCCGCCAGTGTTCACGGAAATGAATCCGCCCGCCTGGATGATGCGATCGAAAGCGCTGCGGTTGACGGCCAAATCCTTGATGGCGGGAAACGCAGCCGCGCGCCATGGTTCGATGGTGATCGTCTCGCCGTCTTTGAAATGGCGCATGTGCAGCTGGCACGTGGCCGTGCCGCGATGGCCGCCGTGGGGGATGCCGTTGATCACGAGCGAGCACATGCCGCAGATGCCCTCGCGGCAGTCGGAGTCGAACGCGATCGGATCGCCGCCAGCGGCGATGATGTCTTCGTTGACGACGTCGAGCATCTCCAGGAACGACATGTCTTCGATGACGTTTCTGGCCTGGTAGGTTTCAAACCGGCCGGTCGTGTTTCCGTTTTTCTGCCGCCAAACTTTCAGTGTGAGATTCATGACTAACGGGATGTTGCTAAAGCTTTGGTTTTGCTGTTTCGCGTGGCGCGGGCGGTGTGAAAGCCGATTTCGCGTGGCGGCGAGTTTTTGGCCGATTCGGGTTCAGCCATCAGCTCGCGGATGGCTTCAAAAACGGCTTTGAACTGTTTGTCGTATTTCTGTTCCAAATCTTCGAGGCGCTTGGCCAGTTCGGCATTCGACGCCAGCCATTGGCGCAGCCGGACGAACGTGCGCATGATTTCAATGTTCACCTGCACCGCACGCGGGCTGCGGAGAACGCTGGAGAGCATCGCGACTCCTTGTTCGCTGAAAACGTAGGGAAGAAATTTTCGATGCCCTCCCTGCTTTAAGATCACAAATTGTGATCTTAAACTTTGGCTCTTTTTCGAGGGAATCGCCTCATTTTCGGGATTTAAGGTCACAGTTTGTGATCTTAAAAGCTGGGCGGCTTCTTCACGGTTCAATTGAAACATGAAGTCCTGAGGGAATCGCTCGGCGTTTCGCTTTACAGCCTGGTTCAGGGTCCGGACTTCAACGCCATACAGCGCCGCCAGATCGCTGTCCAACATCACGCGCTGGCCGCGAATCTGGTAAATCAGATTCTCGGCGCCGCGTGTCGCGATCTTCTTTGCGTCTTTGGCCATGCTCGATGTGGTCACAATTTGTGACCTCAAGTTTACTTGTAGCTGCGCGTGCTCATGTGAACTTCTTCATACACGAGCGGTTCCTTGTGCAGGATGGGTGCTTTGTCCAGGCCCTGATACTGCCACGCGGCGACATAGGAATACTGGTCGTCGTTACGCTGCGCTTCACCATCGGGCGTCTGGAATTCGGAACGGAAATGGCCGCCGCAGGATTCGTTGCGATGCAACGCGTCGTAGCAAAGCAGCTCGCCGAACTCCATGAAGTCCGCCACGCGGCCGGCGTATTCCAAATCCTGGTTGAAGCTGCCGTTCTCGCCCGTGACGCGCACGTTCTTCCAGAACTCCTCGCGCAATTCAGGAATGCGCTTCAGCGCTTCTTTCAAGCCCGCTTCGGTGCGTGCCATGCCGCATTTTTCCCAAAGGATTTTTCCAAGCTCACGATGGAACGAAGTCACGGTCCGCTTGCCTTTGATTCCCAGCAGCTTGTTCGTGAGATTCCGAATGTCTTCCTCAACCTTCTTGAACTCGGGATGATTCACGTTCGGCTTGGCCTGCTTCGACGAAGCGAAGTAATTGCCGATCGTGTACGGCAGCACGAAATAGCCGTCGGCCAATCCCTGCATCAGCGCGCTGGCGCCGAGGCGGTTCGCACCGTGATCGGAGAAGTTCGCCTCACCGACGACGAACAAACCCGGGATGGTGCTCATCAGATTGTAATCCACCCACGTGCCGCCCATCGTGTAATGGACCGCCGGGTAGATGCGCATCGGGACCTTGTAGGCGTTCTCGCCAGTGATGCGCTCGTACATGTCGAACAAATTCCCGTAACGCTCGCGGATCTTGTCTTCGCCGAGGCGCTTGATGGCATCCGAGAAATCGAGGTAAACGCCCAAACCGCCGGGGCCGACGCCGCGGCCGTCGTCACAAGCTTCCTTCGCCGCACGCGAGGAAATATCGCGCGGCGCGAGGTTGCCGAAGCTCGGATACTTCCGTTCGAGATAATAGTCGCGGTCCGATTCCGGAATCGAAGCCGGCGGTTTGCTGCAATCTTCCTTCCGCTTGGGAACCCACACGCGGCCGTCGTTGCGGAGCGATTCCGACATCAACGTCAGTTTCGATTGATGATCGCCGCTGACAGGGATGCAGGTCGGATGAATCTGCGTGTAACAGGGGTTCGCGAAGTAAGCGCCCTTCTTGTAAGCGCGCCAGGTGGCGGTGACGTTGCAGCCTTTCGCGTTGGTTGAAAGGAAGAAAACGTTTCCGTAACCGCCGGTTCCAAGCACCACCGCGTCCGCTGCGTGCGAAGAAATTTCGCCGGTGACAAGGTTGCGAACGACAATGCCCTTCGCGTGACCATCCACGATCACGACATCCAGCATTTCCGTCCGCGGATACATCTGCACGTTGCCGAGGCCAATCTGGCGTTCGAGCGCCTGATACGCGCCGAGCAACAGCTGCTGGCCCGTTTGACCGCGCGCATAGAATGTGCGCGACACCTGCGCGCCACCGAAGGATCGGTTATCGAG
>CAMLLE010000135.1 GCA_946480555.1 uncultured Verrucomicrobia subdivision 3 bacterium | reverse complement strand
CTCGCCGGAAAGGAAAATGGGAACCGAACTCAGAGCAGCGGCTTGAAGTTGAAGCGCGAACACGAGCAACACCGGCAGGGCGGCGGCAAGTCTGAATCTGTTAATGCGATTTGGCGACACCGGGTCATTCGAATTCTCAGCCAACTTTTCCGCAATCCCAATTTCGGTGGAGTAACCAACCACGAGTAGGAGACGACGTGAGGAGTCTCAAACCCTTGCGGCCGATGTTGATTTCACCTTCCCGCTTGCCGCCGGGAAGTTGTGGGCTAAGCTCGCGCCATGAAATGGCGTGACTGGCTTGCCCAGTGGGGACTCGATTCGCTCCGGATCAATCTTCAATTCCTGGAGATGGAATGGACGCCTCAAGACGCCGACCGAAACGCTGCCTGGGATCTTTACGTCGAACTGCTCACACGGATCACCGGCCAGCCTTTGGCCGCCGAACACGGCGACGAAGCTTCAGCGCTGGCCAGCATTCATTCCTTGTTCGATCTCACGCGCGACATTCTCCGGAAACACGGCCCCGCGTGCGGGCAGTTCGCCAAGGTTGCCGTGCCTGTTTTGAACCAGATCATCCGCCCGTTCACCACCAAGTGGCATCGATTGTCCCTCGACGGCGCCTTCAACCAGCCCGGGCACTGTCGCGAATTCCGAATTGAACTCGCTGCTGTTCAATCGCAACTTCAGGCTTACACCCAGGCGCTCGCCACGATGGCGAACGTGGAAGATTTGACGCAGCTCGAAAAGCCGTGAACCACCGCACGGCCGGATTCATTGAACATGATCTACGATTCCACACAGCACTTTCACGCGTTCCTCAGCCATAACAGCAAGAACAAACCGGCCGTGCGCGAATTGCGAGACCGGCTCATCGCTGAAAAGCTCACCGTCTGGTTCGACGAAGATGAGTTGCGCCCCGGCGTGCCGTGGCAGGAATTGCTCGAAGCAGGGATTCACGCCTCGACCAGCGTCGTCGTGCTGGTGGGCGCGGACGGCATCGGTCCCTGGGAAGATGAGGAAATGCAGGGCGCGTTGCGTCTGGCGGTGAAGGACAAGCGTCCGGTGATTCCGGTGTTGCTGCCAGGCTGTCCCGACGCGCCGAATCTGCCGATGTTCCTCGGGAACCGAACTTACGTGGATTTGCGGGCGGGCTTCACAGAGGAAGCATTGGGCAAGTTACTGTGGGGAATCACTGGCAAGAAACCGAAACGCAAGAACAGCGGGGAACAGAACAGCATTCCGCCGGAAATTCCGAAGCACAAAACTGCGAATGGCCCGTCGCACCATCACACACACCAGCCGCCACCACCTCCGCCGCCCCCACCCGCAACGTTGAATCAACTGGTGCTCGGCAGCTGGCAGGTGCAAATCCAGCTGCCCTACGCGCCGGGCATGATGGGCCAGTTGCAGGTGGAAATGTTCGGCAACGGAACGTTCCGCGGAACGCTTGTGTCACCGATGGGCGTCAGCGGTGTCGAAGGACAATGGCAGGCGAATCCGATGTTGAATCAAATCGGACTGCACGGGTTCCAAAGCAACGGTTTCCAAACGATCCCCTACGCCGTGTTGGTGCAGGTCACGTTCTGCAATCCGCATCAAATTGTCGGCGTCACCAATGCCGGCGAGCAGGTTACCTGGAATCGCGTTGGCGCGCCCCCGCAGCCGGCGATGTATTGATTCGGTGTCGCGCCAGCAAAGCCTTGAGCAGATGAAGTTAGGTTTGCCTGGCCCAGGCAACCCCGCGCGGAAAGCGCGGAAGAAGCGCAATCTGAGACTTCCGCGCGTGATGGTTTCAAGCCACGTCTCCTGCGCCGCGCTGCGGCGCGGATGCCCCGGGCCGGACATCCCTATCATCGGGTGGCACGTTCACCGGAACAACGCGCGAAAGGGATTTGAGGAAGTCTCATTGTGCACCGCGGATGGGTCGTCCTCGGCCAGCCGCACGCCACAAATTGAGAATTGCTGGTCCGAACTCAGCCGTCATTGCCCCGCCGATGTGGAATCGCTAACGTGCGCGCGTGCAGAAGAACGATGATCCGAAGCGCAGTTGGCGCGAATCGTGGAACCAGATTCGCACGATCTATCGTTACGAGCTGCGCGGTGCTTTGCGTGAACGGACGATTGTTCTAAACAGCATTCTACTGCCGATATTCCTTTATCCGCTGATCATGTGGGCAGCGTTCACGGGAATGTCATTCGTGCACGGCCAGGCGGAGCGAACTTCCTCCCGCGTGCTCTTGCTCGATCTGCCAAAGGAGCATCCAGGCTTGCGTCTGCGCTTTGAACGCAACAAACGCATTGAGATCCTCGCCGAATCAACGCTCGCGGACGAGAGCGCGATCCAATCCGGAAAACTCGACGCCCTTGTCCGCTTTCATCCGGCCACAAATTCCGCCGCGAAACTGGCAGGCAATTTCCGGGTGGAAATCATCTTCAACGCCTCGAAGGATCGCAGCGCGAAAGCCCGTGAACGAATCGAAAGCGCCGTGTCGCAATACCGCCGCGACTGGCTGGCACGCGAAGCCAGGCATCACGAGATCAGCGAGGCCGAACTCACCGGCTTTATCATTACCAATAAAAACATCGCCTCCGAACGCCAGATGGGCGGCTTCATTCTCGGCATGCTGCTGCCCGTGTTGTTTGTCGTGATGGTCGCGGCCGGCTGTTTTTATCCCGCCATCGATTCCACGGCGGGCGAGCGCGAACGCAACACTTGGGAAACGCTCATGTCTTCCGCCGCGAACCGCGTCAACATCGTGACGGCAAAATATCTTTACGTCACCACGCTCGGCGGCCTGGCCGGAACACTGAATCTCGCCGCGTTTGCACTGACCGTGAAACCGATCTTCGCCCCGCTGCTTCAGCAGGCAGGCGCCTCCTTCAACTTCACGATCCCGCTCGCCTCCCTGCCCTTGCTTGGGATTGCGGCGCTGTTGCTGGCCGGTTTTGTGGCAGCCGGCATGATGATCTTTGCGTCGTTTGCCCGGACGTTCAAGGAAGGCCAGGCGATGATCATGCCGTTTTACTTGCTGGTGCTGCTGCCGCCCATGTTTCTACAGCAGCCAAACCTCCGGTTCACGACGGAGCTAGCGTTCGTTCCGGTCATCAACGTCACCATGCTCGTGCGCTCGGCAGTGACCGGTGTTTATCCGCTGGTGCCGATTTGCATCACGATCGGAATGTCGGTGTTGATGATCGCATTGTGCATTCGGTTTGCAGCGTTTGTGCTGCGGTTCGAAGACGTGATGATCGGCGGCTACAACGGCAGTTTGAAACAGTTTATCAGCGAACGCGTGTTGCGGCGGAATCGCCCGGCAACCGTGCTCAACGAAAGGCACCCATGACGGATACGCCTGTGCAAGTCCGGAATTTGACCAAGGTTTACCACGAGGACGGCCGCGGCGAAGTGCGCGCGGCGGACGGCATCACCTTTGACTGTCGCGCGGGCGAAATCTTTGGCCTGCTCGGTGCAAACGGCGCCGGCAAAACGACCACGCTGCGCGTCCTTGCGACGATCCTCCGGCCCTCAAGTGGATTTGCGACAGTCATGGGCTACGACGTGGTCACCGCGCCGGAAGCCGTGCGGCGCAGCCTGGGATTTTACTCCGCAAGCACGGCGCTTTATCCGCGGCTCACAGCCCGCGAGACGCTGGAGTTCTTTGCGCGCATCAATGGCTATCCTGCGGCCAGGGTGAAGGAGCGCGTGGAGAAGTTGATCGCCCGGTTTGGCATTTCGGATTACGCGAACGCGCGCGTGGACCGCCTCTCGCAAGGGATGAAACAAAAGGTCTCGATCGCACGCACGGTGGTCCACGATCCGCCGGTGCTGATCTTCGACGAACCAACCGTCGGGTTGGACGTCTTGAACGCGATTGAAATGCAGAAGGTGATCGGTGAGTTCCGCAGCGAAGGCAAAACCATCATCTTTTCCACCCACATCATGAGCGAGGCGGAGCGGTTGTGTGATCGGATTGCGATCGTGCATCGCGGCAAGATCCATGCATGCGATACGCTGGCGGCGCTGCGAGCGGCGAGCGGAAAGCCGTACCTTGAGGACATCTTCGTACATTACCTGGAACGCGCCGGTGCGGTCGTCGAAGAAAACCGCTGACCTTCGCTGATGAACGCTTATCGAAACATCGGCCAGCCGGGTCGCTCGTTGGATTGGGATTTTTCAGTAGCGCAGGCGTCCTCGCCTGCGAGTTTGCGGAGCGTCTCGCTCCGTTTTCCGTTCGAACGGCGAGACGCCGTCCGAACCCGCAGCCGGGACGGCTGCGCTACGATTCGCGTTCGCGTCCTCGCATTGAACACCTGCAGCACGCGAACGGATTCGCCAGTTCAATGCGCATGAACCTGAATTTCCAGATCATCGGCGCGCTGTTCCGCCACGAGCTGCGGATGATTCTGCGCGATCGCCGCACGATCATCACCGCCGTGCTGATGCCGCTGATCGTGACGCCGTTGATCTTTTTCGCATCGAGCTACACGCGCCAGAAACGCGAGGCCACGCTCAAGAGCACGGTTTATCGTTACGCCGTGGGGACGAATCGGACTGAGGATGTTCGGTCGATGATCACTAACGCGCTGCAATTCACTGATGCGGCTGCGTCCGCGCGGACGAATCGGGCGAGGGAATTCAAATGCGTCGAGGTCGCTGTCACGAATGGCTGGGACGCCGTTCGTTCGCTGCAGGTGCAGTTCCTCATCGAAGTTGATCCTTCCCGACTGGCATCCAATTCAACGCCCGATCCTGGCGCGCTTCCCGATTTGAGATTTGTTTTCCGCGCGGATCGGGATGATTCGGCGACCGGCATATCTCGCATGCAGGATGCGCTGGAGGAATGGCGCAGCTCCCGACGCGAGCAGTTGTTTCAGGCACGGGGGTTTCCCATCAGCCTGAACGAACTGGCAGTGGTGGAGAAGCGCGACCTGGCGTCGAAAGCTCAGGTGGCCGGGCTCACACTCGGCAAGATGATGACCCTGTTCCTGGTCATATTCATACTCGGCGGCGGCGCCGTTGTGGCAAACGACCTTCTCGCTGGCGAAAAGGAACGCGGCACTTTGGAAACGCTGCTCACAAGCAGCGCCAACCGCGCAGACATCATCACGGCAAAACAGCTGGTGATTCTGGCCGTGGCGTTGTTCATCACGCTGACGCAAGCCTTGAACGTGCTTGTCTATGTGGGATTCAAGGTCATCCCCGTGTCGGCGAATCTCGCTGCCGCGGTCACGCCGTGGACCGCCGGCCTGTTGCTGCTGCTCTTCCTGCCGGTGGCGGCGCTGATTTCGAGCGCGCTGCTGCTCATCTCCGGCTATGCGAAAAGTTTCAAGGAAGCGCAGCTCTACTTTTTGCCGCTGCTGTTGATCGCCATCATGCCCGCGCTCGCGCCTGTGCTGCCAGATTTGCCATTGCGATCAATCATCGCCCTGGTGCCGATCGCAAATATCGGCATTGCGGCGAAGGAAATTCTGGTGGGCTGGTTCGACTGGCCGCTGATTCTGCTCGCCTGGACGGTCACGGCCGGTTGCGCGATCTGGCTGATGCGCCTGACGATTTCATTCCTCTCCGCCGAACGCCTGGTGACGCCGGCGACTGGATCCACTGACCTTGCGCCAACTGATGGTCTGGGTCGCTTCAGCCGGCAGGTGCTCCCGATCTTTGGAATCCTCTGGGCACTGGTCTGGATCGTGAACAGTTACACGGCGCGCGCGGACGTCCGAGTTCAGGTCGTCGTGAATCTCGTCGTGCTGTTCTTTGGCGCGTCGCTGCTGATGTTGTGGCGCTATCGACTCGACTGGCGCGAAACCCTGTCCTGGCGCGCACCGAAGCCAGCCATCTGGCTCGGCGTGCTGTGTGGAATCCCGGGAGGCATTCTGACCGCAAGCGGACTGGCACGCTGGACGAGCCAGTTCGTTCCCGTTTCGGAAGAAATGCTGGAAGAATTCAGCCGCACGCTTTTGCCAGAGGGAATCACCGCGGCGCAGCTTCTGTTCTTCCTCGCGTTGCTGCCGGGCTTTTTCGAGGAATTCACGTTCCGGGGTTTGCTGCTGCATGGGTTGCGCCGCCGCTTCCGCCCGCTGCCTGCGATCCTGGTCGTCGGCCTGATCTTCGGCATTTTCCATTTCACGTTGTTCCGTCTGGCGGGAACGGCGTTCCTGGGCGTGCTGTTTGCCGCGCTCACGATCCTGTCCGGTTCGATTTTTCCCGCCATGGTGTGGCATGTTGGCAACAACGCCGCAGGGGTGCTTGCAGAACTGAATGGTCTGCCTCTGGCGGATCTGGACAGTTGGATCTACCTCGTCGGTGTCGCGCTGCTGGCCCTGGCATTCTGGATTTTCTGGCGCGAGCGGCGGGCTTGCTCTTAAGTGCCGGTCAGAAAATGGCGTTGCCGTCTTCAGCCAAAGCATGCGCTGAATACGGGAACCAGCCTGCAGGGAATGCGCACCTTGCTGCGCCCGAGGACCGGCGCGCTCCGTTGCCAAAGCGGACAGGCTCTGACGAAACGGGCCGGTCAGCCCATCTGACTGGAGCCATTCACCACTTGAACGCCACCGCGCGTTTCGCCAACATCCGCGCCATGAAATTTCTCGGTGCTATTTTCGCTTACGCCGCGATGGCGTTCATTCTCGGTTGGGGAATTCTCCAAGCCGTCCACGGACACTACTGGCTGCTGACGATCGGGTTTCTCGGCTACATGGCCATGCTGATCAAGCTCGGCTGCCTGCCACCGAAAACCCACCATTGATCAATCGCGGCGGTTTCCAAGAAGGAATCCCACAACGCAGCCGATCACCGCCGCGAACGCGATGCTGGACCACGTGTTTTCATGGACGTAATCATCCGTGACACGGCCCACTTCGCGGGCCTTGTCGCTTGCCTTCTTTTGCCAGTCCTGAAGCCGGTTTGTCATCTCTCGTGTATTCATGGGCGAACTATAGGTGCAAGCCCGCAAACGTGCAGTAGGGCGGCTACCCCAAACCGGATTTTCATTCACCTCCAGTCATGCGCGCCGTGATTCAACGTGTTTCCCACGCCAGCGTCAGCATCGATGGCGCGCAAACGGCCGCCATTGGAAGGGGCTTGCTGGTGTTGCTTGCGATTGAAGATTCCGATTCCGCTGAAGACATCGCGTGGCTCAGCGGAAAGATCGTCAGGCTCCGCGTCTTCGACGATGATGGCGGCGTGATGAACCGCTCGGTGCAGGATGCTGGGGGCGAGATTTTGCTAGTGAGTCAATTCACCCTTTTCGCAAGCACCTCCAAAGGAAACCGGCCGTCCTATTCGCGGTCGTCCAAACCGGAATTTGCAATTCCGCGCTACGAACAGTTCATCGCGCACCTCACGAACGATTTTGGGAAACCCGTCCAGACCGGCCGTTTCGGGGCGGACATGCAAGTGCAACTGACGAATGATGGGCCGGTGACAATCCTGATCGATTCGAAGCTGCGGGAGTGATTCTCGGGCGGAAGAGAAAACCAGGAAACGGGGAGACGCAGGAGAGAACGCGAGCAGTTCAATTGCTGTTGCTGGGAGACGAGATCGGCAGCCTTACGGTGAACG
>CAMLLE010000134.1 GCA_946480555.1 uncultured Verrucomicrobia subdivision 3 bacterium | reverse complement strand
CCGGCGCGGGCAGCATTGCGCTGGGCGCGCTACCTCCGGGTGTCAGCGGAAATCTCAGCACGATCGGAAACACGATTTACCTCAATGTCACCGGCGTCGCTGCCACCATCTGGACCGGTGCGATCAACAACAGTTGGGACATCGACACGACGGCAAACTGGACCGTGTCCGGCCTCGGCTCAACTTATCTGGAAGGCGTCACCGTGATCTTTCCCAACGGCGGCGCGAATCCAAACGTAAACATTCTCGCCACGGTTTCGCCCGCCAGCACAACCGTCAGCAACAGTTCGACCGCCTATAGCCTCAGCGGCAGCCCAATCAGCGGCATCGGCGGGCTCACGAAACTCGGGACGGGAATTCTTACTTTAAACAACAGCAACAGCTACTCCGGCAGCACCACCATCAGCAACGGCACGGTACGACTCGGCACGGACAATGTGATTCCGGATGGCGCAGGGAAGGGCGATGTCGTCCTCGCAGGAGGCACGCTGGATTTGAATGCGTTCAACGAAACGCTCAACGGCCTTTCCGGCAGTGGCACGGTGGATTCCATTATTGGCGGCGCACCCACGTTGACCGTCGGTGGCAACGACGTGAGCGCGACCTTCTCCGGTGCGATCAAGAACAGTGCTGGCGCGTTGGCGCTGACCAAGACAGGCGCTGGCACATTCACGTTCGCCAGCACCAATAGTTACACCGGCGAGACACGCATCGCGGGCGGCACGCTCGAAGTCGCCAGCGCCAGCGGCAGTTCTCTCTTTGTGCTCACGAACGCGAACACCACGCTGCGCTTCGCCGCGAACTTTGTTTCGAGCCAGGGAATTTCATTCTCCACCAACACGGCCGACGCGAACGAGGCGGTTGCTGTGAACACGAACGTCGAAGCGGTGGTGCAGGGGTTGTTCGACGGCGCGGACAGCGTCGGAGGTTGGTTCAGCGGCGGCGGCACGTTGCGTCTGACGGGAGCGAGCAGCTACAACGGACGAATGCGTGTCAACGACCTGACGCTCATCATTGATACCAACGCCAGCCTGACTCAGACCAGCCCAAGCACCGCCGCATCGCAAATCGGATCGAGCGCTGTGCCGAATTCGCCACCGAGCGCCACGGGCATTATGACTGTACGCGGCAACGGCCAATACATTCAAACCGCACAGGGCTTGCGCGTCGGCGCGGACGGCAACGGCAGCACGGGCATTCTCAATGTGCAGGACACCGCGTCGGTGACGATTCCGCAACTTTTCATCCCGCGCCAGAGCGGCAACACCGGCATCGTGAATCAAGTCGGCGGCACGGTGACTGTGCCGTTGATCCAGGGCGGCGGCGGCGGAACTTGGATGGGCTCTTACAATTTGAACGGTGGAACACTCGCGTGGGGCGGCGGCTTCGCAACCGGCCCGACCGCCGCCGGACAGGCGATGTATCTCAATCTGAACGGCGGAACATTGCTCTTCACTGCCGACGCCGGTGCGGTCGGCGGCTGGACGGCGATCAATGTGAATTCAAACGGAGCGGTGATTGATACATCGGCGTTCTCGGTGAGCTTCACCGATCCGCTCGTGGTGGGAGACGCATTCGGCGGCGGCCTGACGAAGCTCGGCGCGGGCAGCTTGAATTTGTTCGGCTTCAATTCCTACAGTGGCAACACCGTCATCTCGAACGGCACAGTGGCGCTATTCGTGCCGTCCGGAGTGAGCGGCATCTCGAACAGCCCAATCATCCGCGTTGAACCGGGCGCGACCTTTGAAGTCTCTGGAGCGGGAACAGGATTCCATCTCCTCAGCGGCCAGACGTTGCGGGGCGCAGGCACGGTGAGCGGCGCGGTTACCGTTGATTTGGGCGCGACGCTCACAGTCGGCGGGAGCACTGCCACGCCGGGCACGCTGACGTTCAACAACAACCTCACCTTGAACGGCAACACGACGCTGCGGCTCAACAAATCCGGCGCGAGCGATCTGCTGACCGGCATCGCAACGTTGCAAGCGGGCGGTGTTCTGAATCTCGCCAACGTCGGCCCGGCGCTGGCGAATGGCGATTCGTTCACGCTCTTCAACGCTGCTGCCATCAGCGGCAACTTCACGATCTTCCCGATCACGCCCGGTCCGGGCCTGGCATGGGATCAAAGCCAGTTGAGCGCGGGAATCATTCAAGTGATCACTGCACCCGCGTCGCCGATCATTTCGCCGCCGTTGCAGAATCAAACCGTGGAATGCGGCGCGAACGCCACGTTCACCGCGGTCGCCACCGGCACTGCGCCGCTTTATTTCCGCTGGAGTTCCAACAGCGTTCCGGTGACCGGCTGGACGACGAACAATCCAAACGTCTTCACCCTGCCGAACATCAAGGCCGCCGGCTCGCCTTACGCGATCTCGGTGCAAGTCACGAACACCACAGGCTCGGACAGCAGCAGCGCGACCTTGACTGTGCAGGACACAACTGCGCCGGTCGTGACGTTGAACGGCAGCAACGTGATGACCGTGATTCTCGGTTCGAGCTTCATAGATCCCGGCGCAACCGCCACCGACGCCTGCGAAGGCGCGTTGACCGTGACCACGAACGGCACGGTGGACGTGAACACGGTCGGATCGTATCTCATCACCTATTCCGCGATGGATGCGCAGAGCCTTTTTGCTTCGGTGGATCGCACGGTGAATGTCGTTCTCGCCACGCGCGCCTGGACGAATCAACTCAGCGGTGTCTGGAGCGCGCCAGCCAACTGGCTTAACGGTGTCGTCGCAAACGGCAACACCACGGTCGCCGATTTCAGCACGATTGATCTCACGAACGACGTGACGGTGTCGCTGGATTCCGCGCGCACCATCGCCGGGCTGGCGTTTGGCGATACGACCAACGCGACGGCCGCCGGTTGGACGTTGGACAACAATGGCAGCGCCGCCAACGTGCTCACGCTGCAACGTCTCGACTCCGCGACGCCGGAAATTTCCGTCAGCGCACTCGGCACAGGAAAAGCCGCGGCGATCAGCGCGCGGATTGCTGGAACGAGCGGCCTGGCGAAGACTGGCGCGGGCACGCTGGTTCTCTCCGCAGCCAGCAGTTACACCGGACCAACCCTCGCTGGCGGCGGCGTGTTGCTGGTCGGCGGTAGCTACACGAACCTTCAATCGGAGTTCGTTGTGACCAATTCGAACAGTACCCTGCGATTCGCCAGCAATGCGACTTACCGCCTGGCGGGCGGCATCAGCTTCTCGGACAACGCGGCGAATGTGAATGAGACGCTTTCAATTGAACCCGGCGCGGAAGTCGTGGCGCACGGCCTCAACGGTGGAAATAACGGCGCGGGCGACGGCTGGTTCAGCGGCGGCGGCACATTGCGACTGACCAATTCCGTCAGCAGCTTTTCCGGCCGGCTGCGCATCAACAATCTCACGTTCATCATTGAGAACGGCGCGGTGTTCAACAACAACAACCCCGGCCTGTTCTCCCAGATCGGTTCGGGCGCAGTGCCGAATACGCCCGCGAGTTCGACTGGCATCATGACCGTGCGCGGCAACGGACAATACCTCCAGGCGTTCCAGGGATTGCGCGTCGGCAGCGATGCGAACGGCGCGACGGGAATTTTGAACGTGCAGGATTCCGCGGTGGTGAACGTGCCGTTGCTGTATCTGCCGCGCCAGAGCGGCAACACCGGCATCGTGAATCAGAACGGTGGCACGGTGACGGTCACCACCATCCAGGGCGGCGGCGGCGGAACGTGGACCGGCACTTACAATCTCAACGGCGGCACGCTGGCGTGGGGCGGAGTGTTCGGCACTGGCCCGACGGCGGTCGGGCAAACGATGGATCTGAATTTGAATGGCGGCCTTCTTCAGTTTACCGCGTCCACTACCGTGGCGGGCTGGAGCGCGATCAATGTGAAGGCGAATCACGCCACCATTGATACAATGGCAAACATCGTGACCTTCACCGATCCGCTGGTGGGCGATGCGTTCGGCGGCGGTCTGACAAAGCTGGGTTCGGGCACGCTGATTCTTGCCGGAGCAAACACCTACACCGGCAACACGCGCGTCAACGAAGGCGTCCTGCAATTGAGCCAGCCCACGCTGTCCGCAACGGCGCTGGTGACGGTGAGCAACAACGCCGTATTGCAGTTGGATTTCGCGATCACGAATACGATTGGCGGTCTCGTGCTGAATGGAGTGCCGCAGCCGCCGGGAGTCTATGACAGCGTCACGAGCGCGCCCTTCATTACCGGCACGGGCAGTCTGCTGGTCGGTTCGGGCGTGGCCAGCAATCCCACGAACATCAGGTTCAGCGTGAGCGGCAATACGCTCTCGCTCTCCTGGCCCATGAGCCATCTCGGCTGGATTTTGCAGACGCAGACAAACAACCTCGCCGTCGGGCTTTCGACGAACTGGACGGATGTGCCCGGCAGCGGTGCCATCACGCAAACGAACATGACGATCGATCGCACCCAACCCGTGCGGTTCTTCCGCCTGCGCAAACCGTAATTGAAACAAGCGCAAGCGAGCACTCTCCCTCAATGGGCTGGGAAACGACGAACTTTCCAGCCCGTTTTGAAATGACGTATCAACTGACAGCCACGGAAAACGAAGTTGGCGGACATATGCCGACGTGGCGCAGGCGTTCCAGCCTGCAGGCTGCTTCAATCCTGAAGGGATTGTATCGCTCAGCCCAGGGTTTCCGAGCCCGCGAGGCTACCCTGGGTCATCCGTCGGAAAGGTCCATCAACCCTGAAAGGGTTGCATCACAACACCGCGATGATGCAACCCCGTTGGGGTTGATGCACATCTCGATGCGATTACCCAGGGTAGCTCGTTCCTCGCAACCCTGGGCTGAACGATTGAATCCCGTTGGGATTCAGATCGGAATTTCGAGACGATGCGGATCTCCTAATCCGCCTCCTCACGTTGGCGGCTACCGGGCTTCGCAAACTCGCCTGCCGAATTTCATTCGCGGCTTGGAAGCGGGTGAGCCACAGTTGTGGCAAGGCGCTCGGAATGGCAGCGAAGCCGCCCAAGCCCACTTCAATTTCTAAAAATGAACAAACCTCACATTGCATTCCTTGGTCTCGGCCTCATGGGCTCTGGCATGGCACGGCGACTCCTCACGAACGGATTTCCGCTGACCGTGTTCAATCGCAACCCGCAGAAGTCAAAACCGTTCGCGGCGGATGGCGCGCGCCTCGCAGCGTCTCCGCGCGACGCGGCGTCGCAGGCGGATGTGATCATCAGCATGGTCGCCGATGACATTGCGTCGAACCGCATGTGGCTTGGTGACGACGGCGCGCTCGCCGGTGCGGTTCGCGGAGCAGTCTGCATCGAATGCAGCACCGTGTCGGTGGATTGGGTATTGAAGCTTTCCGCCGCCGCGTCCGAAGCTGGCTGTGAGTTTCTTGACGCGCCGGTCACCGGCAGCAAGTCCCACGCAGCAGCGGGCGAGTTGAATTTCATTGTCGGTGGCAGTCAGACGACTTTGGAGAAAGTTCGACCCGTGCTGGCGGCCATGAGCAAAAGCATCTTGCCACTCGGTCCGGTGGGCAGCGGTGCGATGCTGAAGCTGATTAACAACTTTGTTTGCGGCGTTCAGGTCGCGGCGCTGGCGGAAGCGCTGGCGATGATCGAGCGCAGCGGATTGGATCGCGCCAAGGCGATGGAGATCATTGCCAACGGCGCACCCGGCAGCCCGCTGGTGAAAACCGTGTGGGCGCGCATGGCGGGCCGGGATTACGCGCCGAACTTCCTGATGGGGCTGATGGCGAAGGATCTCGGCTATGCGATCAGGGAGGGCGGAAAGCTGGCCGTTGAACTGACCACGGCAGCAGCGGCTTTGAATCATTTCCAGAAGGCAGTTCTCGCCGGCTTGGGCGACAAAGACATGTCGGCAGTGATCGAACAGTTTCGTCCCTCCGAAACGGAGAAACCCAACGACATCTCAGCTCCATCCGACCGTCGGCCAGTAGCTGACAGCCAGCTCAGGCCATGATCTTCGCGTGAAGATCGCATGAACGGCGAAGTTCCCGTTCACTGTGTTTCTGCTACTCGTTGAAAACAGACAACCGCATCGCATGACCAGAAAATCCCTGATGAAACTCGTTACCGTCGCCGCCTCGATTCTCTTGCTCGCCGAAGGCCTGAGCGCGATGGATTCGAACGCACCCGCGCTTTACCTCGACCAGTCCCAGCCCGTGGACCATCGCATCGCCAACTTGATTTCTCGGCTCACGCTGGAAGAGAAGGCGACGCTGTTGAACCATCGCGGGCCGACGGTGGCGCGCTTCAACATCCGTTCCGACCAATGGAATCAATGGGCGCTTCGTCGGTAGACATTCGGGCTCAGGCAAAACTCACCGTGACAAAATAGATTCAACCCGGCATTTCCATCATGAAGAAACTCATCACCGTTCCCACGTTTGCCGTCTTGCTCTGCACCAGAATTTTCGCCGCGGAAGCATCTTCTCCTGCGAACGAACCGGAGTCCTTTCCCGTCACCATCACCGTCGATGCGGGCAAGCCGATCGGCGAACTGAAGCCGATCTGGCGGTTCTTCGGCGCGGATGAGCCGAACTACGCTTACATGAAGGACGGCAAGAAGCTGCTGAGCGAACTCGGCAAACTGGGGAAACCGCAGGTCTTCTTTCGCGCGCATCATTTGCTGACGAGCGGCGACGGCGCGTATGCGTTGAAGTGGGGTTCGACCAGCGCCTACAAGGAAGATGCGAATGGCAACCCGGTTTACGATTGGACCATCAACGACCGGATTTTCGACACCTACCTCGAACGCGGCGTCAAACCGTATGTGCAAATCGGCTTCATGCCGGAAGCACTGACGACGCATCCGCAGAATTATCCGCGCAATCCGCCGGTGAACCAACGCGCGCCGCACAACGCGGGACAGGCGTATCCGCCGAAGGATTACGAGAAATGGGGCGAGCTCTGTTACCAGTGGGCGAAGCATTGCGTGGAGAAATACGGCAAAGCCGAAGTGGAGAGCTGGTACTGGGAAGTATGGAACGAACCGAACATCGGGTATTGGCGAGGCACGCAGGAAGAGTTCTTCAAGCTTCACGATTACGCGATCGACGGTGTGCGCCGCGCGTTGCCGACGGCGAAGGTTGGCGGACCGGAAACGGCGGATGGCCCGGGCGGGAAATTCCTGCGGAACTTTCTGGAACACTGTGCGCGCGGAACGAACTACGCCACGGGCAAGATCGGCACGCCACTGGATTTCATCGCGTTTCACGCCAAGGGCAGGCCGGTGTTCACCAACAATCACGTGCGCATGGGCATGGCGAACCAGTTGCGAAATATCGACGACGCCTGCGCGGTGATTGCTCAGTTTCCTGAATTTAGATCGCTGCCGATCGTTATCGGCGAATCCGATCCTGAAGGCTGCGCGGCATGCACTGGGCCGCAGAATGGCTATCGCAACGGGACGATGTATTCGAGTTACACGGCGGCGAGCTTCCCGCGCAAACTGGAGATTGCGGCAAGGCACGGGCTAAATCTGGAAGGCGCGCTGACGTGGGCATTTGAGTTTGAGGATCAACCGCCGTTTGCTGGATTTCGTCAGCTGGCGAGCACG
>CAMLLE010000133.1 GCA_946480555.1 uncultured Verrucomicrobia subdivision 3 bacterium | reverse complement strand
GATCGAACCGGGGCCGGAAACCAATTCAAACGTCAGCGTCTGCGCCGGGACATCTGCATCTGTCGCCAGATGCGCCACGGATACATTTGCACCGACGTTGACGGTGATGGTGCTATTTTCTGCCGGCGCGGTGAAGACCGGTGCGGTGTTCATTGGGGCAGCCGCCGGAGCCAGGTAACCCAGGGTGGAAAGCGCCGTCCAGGCGTCGGCCCAATCATCGCTTGGGCCGGAAAAGGCGCCGCGGTAGCTCACCGGCATCGGAGCGCCAGCGGCCACATTGGTGAAGACCGGGCTGCCCGCCTGCGGACGCGGATCGAGCCCCATGTCGTTGGTGTAGCTGATGCCGCCGAGCATTGCATTGAGGATGCTGTTGCTGAAAGCGGCTGTGCTGAACACAAACGCCGCATTTGCATTCGCGCCTGTGTTCACGTCCCAAACATTGTTCATCGCCGCGGCGCGAACCGTGGCGTTGGTGAAGTGATACACACCGTCGTTCTGAATCTGGAAACCGAGGTTCCAGCCGCTGAACACGGAGTTGTAAACGTTCGGCGCCGCCCCGTCTTCCAGGAACCAGGCCACGCCTTCCGCCGTCGTGGTGACGTCCTTCCCGCGGCCAATCAGCGTCACGTTATACGCCGACCACTGGCTGTAGGGTGTGGCCGTGCCGTTGCCGGGATTCACATCGCCGTCGCTTTCGAAGCCGCGTCCGCCCGAGGTCACTCCACCGTCGCGGAGCTTGATGCCAAACCAGAACTGGTTCGTGCCGCGATAGCCCTGGTCGGTATCGAAATCGTCATCTTCAATGAACGCCGCGACGAGGTGTTTGCTGTTCACCGTGCCGCCCCACCATTCAAATCCGTCGTCCGATCCCGCGAACGCTTCCACATACTCCAAAACCGTGCCGCGGCCCACACCGCCCATCGTCAGGCAGTTCAACTCGGCATCCACGTTGAAGACCCGGCCGCAATGGCGGATCGAAACGTAACGAAGCGCGCCGGAGCTGTCGTCGTCATCATTGCCGCCGAACAGATGTTCGCCGTTCGGGCCGTCTGAGGTCACACCTTCGTAACGGTCATACCTGGGAGTCGAGCCCTGGCCGGCGCCGTATTTGGCGCTGTTGATGGTGGCCTTGCCCATGATCACAACGCCGCCCCACAGCGCCGTGTCTTCCGGCGTGTAGGTGCCATTCAGATCGTCGCCCTCGGCCGTGAAGATGATGGGCTTTTCCACGGTGCCCGTTGCATACAATTTGCCGCCACGGGTAACCCACAAACCCGAGACCAGTTCCGGCAGGCCGGTGCGGGGGATGGAGACGTTGGTCGCGCCAAAGACCACGGTTCCGGGTTCGATGACCAGGGTGGCGTTGGTCTGCACATAAATCATCGTGTCCAGGCGGTACTGGTTCGTGGCATACCAGGTCACCGTCGTGCCCGCAGCAATGTCCGTGGAGACCGGCACCAGATTCGAAACCGGAGTCGCTTCCGCCAGATAGCCGAGGCTCGACAATGCGGTCCAGCTGTCCGCCCAGTCATCGCTTGGGCCGGAGAAGGCGCCGCGGTAGCTCACCGGCATCGGAGCGCCAGCGGCCACGTTGGTGAAGACCGGGCTGCCCGCCTGCGGACGCGGATCAAGCCCCATGTCGTTGGTGTAGCTGATGCCGCCGAGCATTGCGTTCAGGATGCTGTTGCTGAAAGCGGCTGTGCTGAACACAAACGCCGCATTTGCATTCGCGCCTGTGTTCACGTCCCAAACATTGTTCATCGCCGCGGCGCGAACCGTGGCGTTGGTGAAGTGATACACACCGTCGTTCTGAATCTGGAAACCGAGGTTCCAGCCGCTGAACACGGAGTTGTAAACGTTCGGCGCCGCCCCGTCTTCCAGGAACCAGGCCACGCCTTCCGCCGTCGTGGTGACGTCCTTCCCGCGGCCAATCAGCGTCACGTTATACGCCGACCACTGGCTGTAGGGTGTGGCCGTGCCGTTGCCGGGATTCACATCGCCGTCGCTTTCGAAGCCGCGTCCGCCCGAGGTCACTCCACCGTCGCGGAGCTTGATGCCAAACCAGAACTGGTTCGTGCCGCGATAGCCCTGGTCGGTATCGAAATCGTCATCTTCAATGAACGCCGCGACGAGGTGTTTGCTGTTCACCGTGCCGCCCCACCATTCAAATCCGTCGTCCGATCCCGCGAACGCTTCCACATACTCCAAAACCGTGCCGCGGCCCACACCGCCCATCGTCAGGCAGTTCAACTCGGCATCCACGTTGAAGACCCGGCCGCAATGGCGGATCGAAACGTAACGAAGCGCGCCGGAGCTGTCGTCGTCATCATTGCCGCCGAACAGATGTTCGCCGTTCGGGCCGTCTGAGGTCACACCTTCGTAACGGTCATACCTGGGAGTCGAGCCCTGGCCGGCGCCGTATTTGGCGCTGTTGATGGTGGCCTTGCCCATGATCACAACGCCGCCCCACAGCGCCGTGTCTTCCGGCGTGTAGGTGCCATTCAGATCGTCGCCCTCGGCCGTGAAGATGATGGGCTTTTCCACGGTGCCCGTTGCATACAATTTGCCGCCACGGGTAACCCACAAACCCGAGACCAGTTCCGGCAGGCCGGTGCGGGGGATGGAGACGTTGGTCGCGCCAAAGACCACGGTTCCGGGTTCGATGACCAGGGTGGCGTTGGTCTGCACATAAATCATCGTGTCCAGGCGGTATTGATTCGTGGCATACCACGTCGTCGTCGTACCTGCAGCAATGTCCGTGGAGACCGGCACCAGGGCGCCCTGCGCCGCTGCGGCCGAGACCAGGAAGGCTGCCGCGGAGAACCGCTTCAGTATTTTTCCAAGGTTGAGCTTCATCATCTTTGCTTTCTTTTGTTTGGGTTTCTGAATCCATCAGCAACGCCGCACAGGCAGGTCGGCTGCTGACAAAATTTCGCGGTGTCACCCTGAAGCAGGTTTGTGAACGACAAAGGGCGGGAAGGTTACGATTTGGAAACGGCTCCTTAATCGGCGCGCACGATGGTCTGCGACATTGAATCGATGCAATCCAATGGACGGGCGATCGTCGCCATGTTCGATACGGAACTGATCTGCGCGCTGGATCGGGCCGCCGGCGCGCCCCTCCAAATTTGCCGTGACCGCTTTTCGCAGCTAAATATCATCCATTCGTGACCATCATCGAAGCAACGCAACTGCTGGAGAAATTTCGCGCGGGCGGCGTTTCACGCGACGAAGTGCTGCAGGCTTTCCAGACGGCGCCCGCGGCGGACATTGGTTTTGCCACCGTCGATACGCATCGCGCGCTGCGCAAAGGTTTTCCGGAAGTGATCTTTGGCGCCGGCAAGACACCCGAGCAGGTGCTGAAAATTGCCGCCAAGTTGCTGGAACACGGGCAAAACGTTCTCGCCACCCGCATCACCCCGGAGCATGCGCGCGTGGTAAAGCGAAAGTTCAAGACTGCCGTTCATCACGAAATGGCACGCTGCATTACCATCCAGAGAAGGCCGCTGCCAAAGCGCGCGGGGAAGATCGCTGTTGTTTGCGCCGGCACGAGCGATTTGCCGGTGGCTGAGGAAGCGGCGCTCACGGCCGAAATCATGGGCAATGTCGTCGAACGCGTGAACGACGTCGGGGTCGCCGGGGTGCATCGGTTGTTCAGCCGTCTGGAGGAAATTCAGAAGGCGAATGTCGTCGTCGTGGTTGCAGGAATGGAAGGTGCGCTTCCGAGCGTGGTGGCGGGACTGATTTCCAAGCCGGTCATCGCGGTGCCGACGAGCATCGGTTACGGCGCGAACTTCGGTGGACTGGCCGCGCTTTTGGGCATGTTGAACAGCTGCGGCAGCGGCGTCACGGTGGTGAACATCGACAACGGCTTCGGAGCCGGTTACGCGGCGAGCCAGATCAACGCGCTGTGCATGTAGCGGCGGTCTGCGACCGCCGCCATTGTTATGGAACGGCTCCATCGTCTTGAACGTTTGTATGTGCCGGGCCCCGTTCATTTCGTCACATTCTGCACGGACCACCGCAGATGCATTCTCGATGATGGGGAAGTTCATGAAGCCTTTCTTTCTGTGGCGCAGCATTGGCAGGATTGGCAGTGGCAGGGAGAAATACATTCCCTCAAATTCTGAATGGCGACGGTCACAGACCGCCGCGACATCGACCATGAAAACACTTTACCTCGACATCTTCAGCGGCATCAGCGGCGATATGTTCATCGCGGCGCTGATCGATTTGGGCGTTGATCCCGCGGCACTCGAAACGGAACTGAAGAAGCTGAAGCTGGACGGCTATCATCTGCATGTCGGCCGCAAACAGAAGTCCGGCATCGATGGCGTGAAATTTGACGTGCATCTCGCCGATACGCACGACCATCAACACGATCACGACGACGGTCACGGCCATTCCCATTCCCATAGCCACGCGCACGGGCACAGCCACAATCTCCTGACCGCAACCTTCCGTCCGAGCGAGCCCGCGCACGTTCATGGAACCGGCCACGAGCATTCGCACGAGCACAGCCGCGATTTCAGCCAGATCAAACAGCTCATCAACGGCAGCACGCTTTCGGATTGGGTGAAGGAGAAATCAATTGCGGTCTTTCAACGCATCGCCGTTGCGGAAGGAAAGATTCACGGCAAACCGCCGGAACAGGTTCACTTTCATGAAGTCGGCGCGGTGGATTCGATTGTGGACATTGTGGGCGCGGCGATTGGGTTGGAACTTCTCGGCCGACCGGGCGTGCTCGCCAGCAATGCGGTCGAGGGAACCGGTTTCGTGAAGTGTGCGCACGGACGTTTTCCGGTTCCAACTCCGGCCACGCTTGCAATCCTTGGCGCGCGCGGCGTTGCGCTGTCTCAATGCGACGAACCTCATGAGCTGATCACGCCGACCGGCGCAGCGTTGCTCGCCGAGTTCGTGGAAGAATTTGGGCCCATGCATAACCTTGTCGCGAAGAAAATCGGTTTCGGTCTCGGCACGCGCGACAACAAGACGCGCCCTAACGTCGTGCGCGCTGTCCTCGGCACTGTTTCAATTCCGCAATCCGCAATCCGTAATCCGCAATCGCTCGATTGGGAAACCGACACCATCGCAGTTCTCGAGACGAATCTGGACGACATCAACGCCGAAATTCTCGGTCATTTCGTGGAGAAGGCGTTCGCCGCGGGCGCCCTCGACGTTTTCCACACGCCCATTCAGATGAAAAAGAACCGCCCAGGCGTGCTGCTGACGGTGCTTTGCGCGGAGGCGGAGGTGGACCAGTTCAGCGAATTGATCCTGCGCGAAACGAGTGCGTTCGGCGTCCGCCGGCATCTGGCGGAGCGCCGGAAATTGCGCCGCGAGTTTGCGACGGTGAAGACGGAGTTTGGCGAAGTCACGGTGAAGCTGGGTAAATTGAACGGCAAACTCGTTCAAGCCGCGCCCGAGTTTGAATCCTGCCGAAAAACCGCCGCCGCCGCGGGAGTTTCGCTGAAAGCTGTTTACGAAGCCGCACTGGCTGCTTTCAACCGGTGAAGCTCTTTTCGTGTTTCGCCTAAAGGCTCGCAGCTTTACCTTCCGCACCATGAAACAGCGGTTTGAATCCATCGAGGCGGTCATCGCCGATCTGCGCAAAGGCCGGATGGTGATCGTGGTCGATGACGCGGATCGGGAAAACGAAGGCGATTTGATCATGGCGGCGGAGTTTGTCACGCCCGCGGCAATCAACTTCATGGCCAAGCACGGCCGCGGGTTGATTTGCGTACCGACCATTTCCGAACGCCTCCAGCAGCTCGGCATCGAGCGAATGGTGAAACAGAACCGCGAGAGTTTTAAGACCGATTTTCAGATCAGCGTGGATGCCGCCAAGGGAATCGGCAGTGGCATCAGTGCCGCGGATCGCGCGGAGACGATTCGCATCATGGCCGACCCGACAGCCGTGCCAAATGATCTGGTTCAACCCGGACACGTTTTCCCTTTGCGCGCGGCGGCAGGCGGCGTGCTCCAACGGGCAGGCCACACGGAGGCCGCCGTCGATCTCGTGAAACTCGCCGGCGGGAGGCCCATCGGCGTGATCTGTGAAATCATGAGCGACGACGGCACGATGGCGCGATTGCCAGAGCTGGAGAAGTTCGCCAGGAAGCACAAGCTGAAGCTCTGCACGATTGCCGACCTGATTCAGTATCGCCGGACCCGCGAAAAGCTCGTCGAGAAAATTGAGGTCATCAAGATGCCGACCGATTACGGCGAGTTTGACCTGCATCTCTATCGTTCCAAGATCGATGGCCAGCATCATCTCGCGCTGGTCCACGGCGATCTCACGACAAAGAAAAGCGTCCTCGTTCGGGTCCACAGCGAATGCCTGACGGGCGACGTGTTTGGCTCGCGCCGATGCGATTGCGGGCCGCAGTTGCATCATGCGATGCGGCAGATTTCCGAATCAGGCGCGGGCGTGCTGGTTTACATGCGCCAGGAGGGCCGCGGCATCGGGCTCGCGCCGAAAATCCAGGCTTACAAATTGCAGGAGCAGGGTTACGACACGGTGGAAGCGAACCAGAAACTCGGGTATGGAATGGACCTGCGCGAATACGGTTTGGGCGCGCAAATCCTCGCCGACCTGGGGCTGAAATCCATACGCCTGCTGACGAATAATCCTAAGAAGATCGTCGGCCTCGAAGGTCACGGACTGAAGATCGTCGAGCAGGTGCCGATCAAGGCAAATCCGAATCCGCACAACGCCCGCTACCTGGAAACCAAGCGCAAGAAGATGGGACATCTTTTGTGATTGGGGATTGGCGATTGCGGAATGCGGATTGAAACACTCGATCAATTTATGCTGAAGAAGGTTAAGGCGATTAAGCACATGGCGAGCACCGCCGAGTTCGCCATTGTGGCCTCGGAATACAATTCGGAGTTTGTCGATTCGATGCTGAACGCGGCGGAGGCGGAATTGAAACGCGCGGGGGCAAAAGTTCAGGTTGTGCGCGTGCCGGGCGCGTATGAAGTTCCGGTCGTTGCAGCGAAGCTGGCGCGCAGCGGAAAGTTCTCGGGAATCATTTGCCTGGGTGTGATTCTGCGAGGCGAAACCGTTCACGCACAACACATCGGCGATGCGGTGAGCGCGGCGCTGATGCAGATTCAGCTGGAAACGGAAGTGCCGGTGATTCACGAAGTGCTGCTGCTGGAGAACAAGGCACAGGCGCGCGTGCGCTGTCAGGACAAGAAGCACAATCGCGGAATGGAAGCCGCGCAGACGGCGCTGCAGATGGCGCGGGTGATGGCGGAGCTTTGAAGCCGGGCGGGGAACATTCAATAATGAACATTCAAGGTTCAAAATTCTTGGCAGGGTTGCCTGGCCGAGGCAATGCCGCGCTGGCGGCGCGGAAGAGTGGTGGCCTGAGCTTTGAGCTAACCTCGACGAATATTGCCGCGCGGATGCCCGGGATCGGGCATCCCAGCCCCGAAGAATCGGCGATCACTTAAACCAGACTGAATTCAGAGACTCCTCACGTCGTCTCCTACGAAATCGAACGAAGCAAAACTATGGTCGCAGTCAATTCCACCATGCTGCCGCTCGGCACGGCAGC
>CAMLLE010000132.1 GCA_946480555.1 uncultured Verrucomicrobia subdivision 3 bacterium | reverse complement strand
TAGTTAAGGATGTCCACAGTTCATGAATTACCGACTGCAGAAGCCGCTGTTGAATCGCCGCCGTATGGCTGCGGCGTTGATCACGGCCATGGTTGCCGACGCACTGCAGTTGATGACAGGGCCGTTGAAGTTCGCCTTGGCGGATCAAGCCATCGACGTGGCGGCGATGGTCATCGTGAGCTTGTCGGTGGGTTTTCATCCATTCTTCCTGCCCACGTTCATTGCGGAATTTATTCCGATCCTCGGAATGCTTCCGACCTGGACCGGGTGTGTGGCGATTGTGTTGATTCGCCGTTGGAAGGCGCAGCAATACACCACGGCGCCGCCGGTCGTGCCTCCGTCGCCGGCATCCCCTCGCTCGGATATTATCGATGTCTAGTTGGGAATCCTCGGTCGGTTGAGAGCGTTGAGTTTCCAAGTTGGCACGAGCCCTTCATGGGTTTGTAACGTGCCGGGGCGATACTCCGGGGCGTATGAATTCAACCTGTTCATGGACCCAAGATCAAACGGACGGCTCCCTCGCAGTCTTCGTCCTCTACGCAGATTTTGCGGCGGGCATTCGTGGCAAGCGACTGAGCCGGGTGATTGGAAAAATCGCAGCAAACGTGCGCGTTAGTTCGGAGCTGTGGAAGTTGGACTCGATTTCGCCGGCAGGAATTATTCGTCGCATGATCGCACAACAGGCGGCTGAGGCGGACATTCTGGTGATTGCCGACAGCATGCCGGCGGGTCCCAACCCGCGACTGAATGAATGGCTGGAATCGTTGGTGAACTGGAAAGCGCATCGCATCTTTCCGGGGACTCTGGTTGGCCTGCTGGGCGACGAAGAACACGCGGTTGATGCCACAGACTGGAGCGTGAACGAGCTGGCGGCATTTGCGCGGAAGACACGTATGCATTGGCGGTGGAGTTCGGGCGCGCGCGAAGCGTGGGAAAATGGCGAATGGCTGACCGAAGTGATCGAACGCACGTGCGAAGAGAAGCGGGCATTTGCGGCAGGAGCGTTGGTGTAAACACTCGTCGCAGAGATCATTCTCGCGTGAAGTTTTCAGGCTGTTCTCGATAAATTCGAAGGAACCAAGCCGAGAAAATCATGAGCGCGACGTTGAACTTCAGGTTCACGGTCCTAAGCGGGTTCAGAGAATAGAGAACGTTCGTTTGCGCTTTTGTCGAACGTGAAGGGGCAAATCCCGATCGCGCCACCCGTACGCGAGCAGGACGAGGAGCTGTTTGCGCCGGCGTCACCAAAGGTTCGCCCGCGGAAACAGCTCCCCGCCTGCAAGGTCCCCACTTCAGCATGAAACCGCATCATACGGTCAACAGCTCAAGGCTGCGGCGGCGAACGCTGATTTGCCGTTCGGCTTGGTTCAAGGCGGTTTCGGTTTTCTCCGCGAACAACGTCGGGAAGACGAGCAGCGGAAACGGTGTCACCCAGGCCAGCGCGGCCGCTTCATTGGCCGCTCGCCTCACGTAGCCGTTGAATCGGGCATCGCCTAACTCGTACAGCGCATCCCGAAGCAAGCGGTTTTTGAGCAATTCAAGGCCGTTTTCCTCGACGGCGGGGAAGGGGGCCGGCGGCACCGGGCGCACCTCGAATCGCGTGTCGGGCCCGAAATTCGTCGGCACCCGTCTGGCATCTCTGTTCATACTATGTGTTTCTTTCTTTCTTTGGTTGATCGACTTCGCATCGGAAAACAAAAAACCCGCGATTGGCTTGGCCATCGCGGGTTTCAGAAAATCTGGTTTAACTGGTCTAGAATTTCACACCCACGATACCAAGCCGACGAGAGCAGCACTGCCAAATGGACATCGTATGTCCATTGACCAGCTGGGTCTGTTTGGTTGCGAATGTGTATTTCATGCGAACGCCGCCAAGTAAATCGACGTTGCCTCGGTTGTCAAATTTTATCTTGCCGGAATTGGCTGAAGCGCGTAACCCGGAGCAACTTTCACACGGGCTGGAGAACCTTCCCGTTGTGGAAACTGCCGCCGAACGCGTGAAATTGACGAAAAATGAGTGGGTTCCCCGCATTCTCGCTACGGAAATCGGGTTTTACACCGATATTGGCTGGGAACGAGCCATGCTATCTTTTCAATCATGAGCGACAAACCGACGCTTAAAATGGTCACCTGCAGCGGGTGCAATACGAAGGTTTTCATCTCTGGCGATCTTCCACCGCTCGCTACAGAGACCTGCAAGAAGTGCGGACACTCCATCATGATGCCGCTTCTGCTTCGCCAGTTTGAACTGCGCAGCGTCATCGCTTCCGGTGGAATGGGAACCGTTTATCGGGCCTTCGACACGATGCTTGAACGCATGGTGGCGGTGAAGCTGATGAAGAAGGAATTGCAGGCTGATCCCAAGGCATTCGAGGATTTTTACAAGGAAGCCCGGGCGTGTGCGGCGCTGAATCATACCAACATCATCCACATCTACACGTTTGATGAAGGTGAAGGGCAGCGTTACCTCGTGATGGAATTGGCCGACTGCGGCAGCCTGGACAACAAAATCGAACGGCACGGGCGCGTTCCAGAACTTGAGGCCTTGGACATCGGAATCAAAATTTCTTCCGCGCTGGACATGGTGTTGAAGCATGGGCTCATCCACCGTGACATCAAGCCGGGCAACATCCTTTTCAATGCGGACGGCGAACCGAAGCTGGTTGATTTCGGACTGGCGCGGAAAGTGGAAGCTGAACCGGAATCGCTCACCGAAACACACGGCACCCCTTATTACGTCGCCCCGGAGAAAATCAAACGCGAGCGCGAGACTTTCCTTTCAGACATGTACAGCCTCGGTTGCACGCTGTACCATGCAATCACCGGTTACGTTCCATTCGAAGCTCCGACGGTCGAAGAACTCGTCGCTGCCCATGTAAACATTCCACCGCGACCGCCGAACGAAGTCGTGCCCGAAATTTCTACAATGACGAACGACGCATTGCTGAGAGTCATGGCCAAGAATCCGGCCGACCGCTTTCTCAGCTACGACGAATTCCGTCTCGCGCTTGAGTATTCCCGCGCGCAACTGCTCTATCGCCAATCGACCCAGGAAGTGCCCACCACCGGCGGTAAGAAGACCAGCTGGTGGCGGCGATGACCACGGCTGACCGTCCTTGATCCAAACGAAAACGGCAGGCCCACGGGCCTGCCGTTTCGTATTTCATGGCCAAAGCCGTTTGCGGCTACTCTTTCTTTTTCTTCTCCTTCTTCGCGGTTTCGCCAGCGACCGCTTCAGGTTTCGGTCCGAACCGCACCATCGTCGCCACGGCTTTCCCATCTTCCTTGCGATACGTTCCCGCGACGGGTTCGCCTACGACGCCATCCTCCAATTTCGCGGGCGCGCCGTTCTTCATCAATTTCGTGTCGTCGGTAATCTGAACTGTTGTCTCGCCGAACGTGATCGTGCGTGCCGTGGCGTCCACCGCCTTCAACTTCCCGTGAAACGGCTGCGATCCGTTCTTTGGCTTCTCTTTGCGTTCCTTCGATTCCGCCTGCATCGGCATGTCTTCAGCAGCGACCATTGCAGGAGTGCTTGTGAGTGTTGCTGCAACGAGACAATACAAACCAACCCGGAGTGCTTGTTTAATCATTGGAATTTCCCTTTGGTTGACCGCGTTTAACCATCCTTGCGCGATGATCAGTAGCAAAAGCACTCGCTGTGGCAAGCGCATTTTCAGAAACAGGCATCATTGCGTCTCTTGAAAAAGCCGGGGTTGCCCCCCATGCTGGGGTCCGACGTTTTTCCGGGTCGTCCGCCCGGCGTCAAACTCAAATGTCATACAAAGCCTGGTTCCAGTGTATCAACGCCGAGTGCGGGGAAACCTACCCGCTCAACTCGGTCGTCTATCAATGCCGCCGCTGCAGTTCGCTCCTGGAAGTGCAGCACGATGCCGCTGCGTTGAAGACCCGCACTGGGGACCAATGGAAAACTCTTTTCGACCAGCGCATCCGCAGCAACGAATGGCCTTACGGCTCGGGCATCTGGGGCAAGAAGGAATGGGTGCTTCCGCAGATCGCAAACGAAAACATCGTATCGCTATACGAAGGCGGTACTAATCTTTTCTGGGCGGAACGCTTCGGAAAAATCATCGGCCTGAACGATCTCTGGATCAAACTCTGCGGCAACACGCACAGCGGCTCGTTCAAGGACCTCGGCATGACTGTCCTCGTGTCGCAGGTGAAGCAGATGATTTCCGAAGGCGCGCCGATCAAAGCGGTGGCCTGCGCCTCGACGGGCGACACTTCGGCTGCACTGGCAACCTATTGCGCCGCCGCGGGAATTCCCTCAATCGTGCTGCTGCCGCGCGGGAAAATTTCCCTGGCGCAGCTCATCCAGCCCGTCGCCAACGGCTCGCTCGTGCTGTACCTCGACACCGATTTCGATGGCTGCATGAAGCTCGTCCAGGAAATCACCAAGGACGAAACGCTCTACCTGGCCAACTCGATGAACTCGCTGCGCGTCGAGGGCCAGAAAACGGTGGGCATCGAGATTGTGCAGCAGTTCGACTGGCAGGTGCCGGACGTGATGATCATCCCCGGCGGAAACCTCGGCAACGTCTCTGCCTTGGGCAAGGGGCTGCTCATGATGAAAGACATGGGCCTGATTTCGAAATTGCCTCGCATCGTTGTCGCGCAGGCCGAGCGTGCCAATCCGCTCTACCGATCGTATCTGACGAACTTCGAAAAGTTCGAGCCGATCCAGGCGCAGAAGACGCTCGCCAGCGCGATTCAGATTGGCAACCCGGTCAGCATCGAAAAGGCCATCCGCACGCTGAAGCAATTCAACGGAATTGTGGAACAGGCCACTGAGGAAGAACTCGCCGATGCCGCAGCGCTGGCGGATCGCACAGGCATGTTCACCTGCCCGCACACGGGTGTGGCGCTGGCCGTGATGATCAAGCTGCTCAAAGCGGGCAAGATCGACAAAGCGGAGAAAGTGGTTGTGATCTCGACGGCGCATGGGCTGAAGTTCGTCGAGATGAAGGTGAAATATCACCAAAAGGAACTCGGCTTCGCGAGCCGGTATGCGAACGAACCGATCGAACTTCCCGCACGTCTGGACGCGGTGAAAGAAGCCTTGAACAAAGCGCTGGCAGAAAAGGGCCGCTTCGACGTCTGAGGGTTTGCCTCAGCGGCCGCCACCCGTAGCCGCCGAGGTGACGGGGCGGAGTCCGGAACCGCGATCTGTCCTCAGCATCATTGAGGGACCAACCGGCAAGGTTGCGCCCTTATCCGCTTGTTTTCGGGTGCAACCGAATCTGCCGGTCAATGAGGCCGCCCGACAACTCCGTGCCCAGGGGGCCGAAGGCCGGCAGCCACGGGCGAAGCGCAGCGAACCCGTGGCTACCGGCCTGCATTCCTTCGGAGATGAGTGAACGACAATTGCCGACACAATGCTGCCCGGCAGTTTCAGTCACACCCTTCTTCTTGTTCGCCCGGCTCTTTACATCGCAGCCTCCAATGCTAATCATACCAGCTCTTATGAAACCTGACGTATTCTGGAGTTTGTTCGCCATGCCCATTGGGCTCGTGATTTGTTTCGGTCCGGCGCTCGTCGCTTGGGTTCGGGCTGAAACCAAAGACAGTGGCGAGGAATCACCGAAAACGCAGCAGAAGCACTGACGTTTGATCGTGCGGCTGGAAAAGGTGTGAACATTCTCGACACCATCGTCGAAGAGAAGCGGCGCGAAATCGCTCGTCTGCCGGAACGCATTCTCGCCGCGGGCGATTTGCACGACGCGCTGCTGGAGCGGGACGAGCGGCGCGACTTCCTTGGAGCGCTTCACACCCAGCAAACCGGCCCCGTCGCTCTGATCGCTGAAGTCAAAAAAGCCTCTCCCTCAGCGGGCGTTATCTGCAAAGACTTCGATCCAGTTCGCATTGCCCGGGATTATGAAGCGGCGGGTGCGAGCTGCCTGTCGGTTCTCACTGACGAAAAGTTCTTCCAAGGTTCACTCGAATACCTGCGCCAGGTTCGCGCCGCAGTGAAACTGCCGCTGCTGCGCAAGGATTTCATCATCGATGAACGCCAGATTCTCGAAGCGGTCGAGTGGGGGGCGGACGCGATTCTTTTGATCGCCGCCATTCTGGACGACGCGAAGCTGGAACGTTTTCATGCCCTGGCGGTCGATGCCGGTTTGGCTGCACTGGTGGAAGTCCACGATGAAGCTGAATTGGACCGCGCGCTCGCCATCGAAGCGCCGCTCATCGGCGTGAACAACCGGAACCTCCAGACATTCAAGGTTGATCTCGGAACCACGGAACGACTCGCGGCGAAGCTCAATGCGAGCGGACGCCCTGGAACCATGCTCGTGGCCGAGAGTGGCATTCACAGCCGCGGTGATGTGGATCGTCTGGCCAAAGCCGGTGCAGGCGCAATTCTCGTCGGCGAATCGCTCGTCAAGCAGGGCGACATTCGCGCTAAAGTCCGCGAACTGATCGGCTGACCGCTACTGAAGGCAGGGCGCGCTTCTCCGAGCGCGCCGCTTCACAATCAATCCCCTGCGGCGCGCGCGGAGCGACGCGCCCTACCCACCCAGGCTTCTGATCTGTGAATCATCCATTCTTGCAGCTGCAGTTCCCTTCGCGACCTTCGCCTGAGGCGGCCACCTTCAATCGCGTGCGCCCGACTTGGCAGCTGGCGATTCGCTTCAATCACTGCTAACCGTTTTGCATGGATTTGCGGGAATTTGCCGAACGCGTGCTCTTCGCCACCAGCCTGGAGGAAAAGCTCCGGGCGCCGGATGGTGAAATCACGGACGAACATCCCGGACCGGCGTTGATCACGCCTGCATCGCCGGGCCGGCCGGCGGAGTTGCAGTTCAAACCGCAGGGTTCCGGCAAGGCTGATTTCCCGGGCTTGCACGAACTCGAATCGCGCCGCGAACGCGGGCGTCTCCTGCATTTCTTTGCCAATCATGAGTTGCTTGCCACCGAGCTGATGGCGCTGGTACTTCTGCGTTTCCCCGATGCGCCGGAAGCGTTCCGTCGCGGCGTCTTGCGCACGCTACAAGATGAGCAGGAACACACGCAGCTTTACCTCGATCGCATGAAAGCCTGCGGCATCGAATTCGGCGAGTTGCCCGTCAGCGGTTTCTTCTGGCGCACCGTTTCCGCGATGCAGAATCCGATGGACTACGTTTCCAGCCTTTGCCTCACATTCGAGCAGGCGAACCTGGATTTCGCCCGGCACTTCGCCAAGAGCTTCGCGCAGGTGGGCGACGCGCCGACGGCCGGATTGCTGGAGAAGATCTATCGCGACGAAATCGCGCACGTGGCTTATGGGTTGAAATGGTTTCGACGCTGGAAAAATCCGAACGAAAGCGATTGGGAAGCGTTCTGCCGCCAGTTGAAATTCCCGCTATCGCCGCAGCGCGCAAAAGGTTTTTCGCTCAATGTCGAAGGCCGCCGCGCCGCTGGTCTCGATCCCGATTTCATCGCGCAGCTGAATGTGTTCTCGCAATCGAAGGGCCGCACGCCAAGCGTGTTTGTGTTCAATCCGTTTGCTGAAGCGCGCATTGCACTGGGCAAGACATTCAACCCGACCAAAGCGCAAGTGGAGCTGGCGCGCGATCT
>CAMLLE010000131.1 GCA_946480555.1 uncultured Verrucomicrobia subdivision 3 bacterium | reverse complement strand
AGCGCCTGATTTAGTCGGCAACCGGCGGTCACAGACCGCCGCTACAAAGCTGGCGATGGTCTTCGCGGTGATTGGCGGTCGCAGGAGCGGCCTGGGGTTCTTCGATCGACGCGATGGCCAGCGCCGGTTCAAACAGCAAACATGCGCTATGATCAAAGTTGAAAATCTGGTCAAAGTTTTTGGCCCGAAACGCGCCGTGGATGGGATCTCATTCTCCGTCGAACGCGGCGAGGTCCTGGGTTTCCTCGGACCGAACGGCGCGGGCAAATCCACCACCATGCGGATGATCACCGGCTTCATCACGCCCACTGAGGGCAGGGTGACGGTCGGCGGACATGACATTGTGGACAAACCGATCGAAGCCAAGCGCCTGATCGGTTACCTGCCGGAAAACGCGCCCGCTTACGTGGACATGACCGTGAACGGGTTCCTGAATTTCACGGCGGAAATCCGCGGCTTGCGCGGCGACGCCAAGAAGAAGGCCGTCAGCCGCGCGGTGGAAATGTGCTTCCTGGAATCGGTGCTGCATCAAAGCATCGACACGCTTTCCAAGGGTTACCGCCATCGCACCTGCTTCGCGCAATCAATCATTCACGATCCCGACGTGCTGATCCTCGACGAGCCGACCGACGGCCTCGATCCGAATCAGAAGCACGAAGTGCGGCAGCTCATCCGCCGCATGGGCGAAAAGAAGGCGATCATTTTCTCGACGCACATCCTGGAAGAAGTCGATGCGGTTTGTTCACGGGCGATCATCATCGATCGCGGTGGCATCGTGGCGAACGGCACGCCAGCGCAATTGCGGCAGAAGTCTGAACTGGCGGGCGCGGTGACGTTGCGGGTCAGCGGTGTGAATGCGGCCGCGTTGAACCAGAAGTTGAAGCAGCTCCCGACGGTGAAGCGAACGGCGATACTTCGCGAAGAAGCCACCAGTGTCACCGCGCGCGTGTTTCCCAACGGCAACATCAACGGCGCGCTGGCGCAGAGCATCGCCGATGCGGCGCAAGGCTGGCGAATTGAGGAGCTGCACACTGAAGAAGGACGGTTGGACGAAGTCTTCCGAAGCATCACCATGCCGGACACGGCGAAAGTGGAGGCGAAATGAATTCCTGGGCAAACATCAAAACCATCGCAAAACGTGAGCTCGCGGCTTACTTCTCATCGCCGCTGGCCTATGTGTTCATCATCATCTTCCTGCTGCTTTGCGGATTTTTCACGTTCATGATCGGCGGATTTTTCGAACTCGGCCAGGCCGCGTTGGAACGTCCGTTCTTCATGTGGCATCCGTGGTTCTATTTGTTCCTCGTTCCCGCCGTGGGCATGCGCCTGTGGGCGGAGGAACGCCGCGTCGGCACGCTGGAACTGCTGCTGACGATGCCGATCACTCCGTGGCAGGCCATCGTTGGAAAATTCGCCGCGTCGTGGTTGTTCCTCGGATTGGCGCTCGTGCTGACCTTCCCCATCGTCATCACGGTGAACTACCTCGGCAACCCCGACAACGGTGTCATCTTTGCTGGTTACGTCGGCAGCTGGCTGATGGGTGGCGCGTATCTGGCCGTGAGTTGCATCACGTCGGCGATGACCCGCAACCAGGTCGTGAGCTTCATTGTGGCGGTGGTCGCGTGCCTGTTCTTGATCCTGGCTGGCTTTCCGCCGGTGGTGCGATTGTTCAGCGGCGTGCTGGCGGCGCCGTTGGTGGATTTGATCACGTCCATCAGCGTGGTGACGCACTTCGACAGTTTCCAGAAAGGCATTCTGGACACCCGCGACGTGGTGTTCTTCCTGTCGTTGATCGGTTTCTCGCTGTTCACCACGAGCGTGATTTTGCGCGGTCATCGCGCCTGAACGAAAGGGTTCCCAATGCAAAAGAAGAATCTCGAAACAGTTCTCTATTCAACCGTCGGCGTGCTGGTGATGGCCGCCATCTTGATCGCGGTAAACGTGATCACAAGCAACGTCCGCGCGCGCGTCGATCTGACGAAAGAAAAGGCGTTCACGCTGTCGGACGGCACGAAGCAGATTCTCGGGAAGCTCGATACGCCGGTGAGAATCCGGTTCTACTGCACGCAGGCGGACGATTCCACGCCTTACACCGTGCTGCTGAATTCACATGCACGGAAAGTCGAAGATCTGCTGGCGGAATTCAGCCAGGCCGCCAAGGGCAAGCTGATCATCGAACGCTTCGATCCGCAGCCGGATTCCGACGTGGAAGATTCGGCGAGTATGGATGGGCTTGAAGCGCAGATGCTGCCCGGCGGCGACAAGTTTTACCTTGGCCTGGCGGTCAGCCAGCTCGATACCAAGGAATCGATTCCGTTTCTCCAGCCGGATCGCGAACGGCAGTTGGAATACGACATCGCCCGCGCCATCACCCGCGTGGTGACTCCGGAACGCCCGGTCGTGGGCGTGATGTCGGCGCTGCAGGTGTTCGGTCAGCCGGCGAATCCGATGATGATGCAAATGGGCCAGCGCGGACAGGAACCGTGGGCAGTGATCGGCGAACTTCGCCGCGATTACAACGTGCGCAACGTGCCGCTCGAGACGGAGAAGATCGATGACGACGTCAAGGTGCTCATCGTGATTCATCCGAAGGGCATTTCGGAACAGACGCAGTTCGCCATCGACCAGTTCGTGCTGCGCGGCGGACGCTTGATTGCGTTTCTCGATTCGCAATCGCTGGTGGACAGCCAGAACCAGAATCCAATGATGCGGCAGCAGATGCCGAGCGGCGGATCGACGCTCGACAAGCTGCTCGCGGCTTGGGGATTGCAGTTCGATACCAGCAAAGTGGTGGCGGACCGAAGTTTCAAAATGGAACTCGGAGATGCCGGCGACCGCACGCAGCAACGGCCCGCGTGGCTGATGCTGAACTCGGAAGCGATCAATGCCGAAGACATCGCGACGGCGACGCTCGACAACGTCTGGTACTTCTCTGGCGGCGCTTTCACCGGATCAGCGGCAGCGGGTCTGAAGCAAACCGTGTTGTTGAAATCGAGCAAGGATTCACAACTCGTGGATGGCATGCTCGCGAACTTCGGCGGCGAAGCGATCATGAAGGACTTCAAGCCGAGCGGCGTGGAATACGCGCTCGCAGTGCGGCTCACCGGCAAATTCAAAACTGCGTTTCCCAACGGAAAGCCGGAGGAGAAAGTCGAAGGCGAGACGAACACCGTCGCCGCGGCGGAAACCAGCTTGAAGGAGAGCGAGAAGGAAACGGCGGTGATCCTGATTGGCGACGCCGACCTGATCAACGACGGCTTTGCGGTGCGCCGGATGAACACGCCGTTCGGTTCGTTTGCCCAGCTGTTGAACGGCAACTTGAACTTCGCCCAGAACATGATTGAGCAGGCATCGGGCGACAGCGCTTTGATCGCAGTTCGCAGCCGCGCCGCCTTGAACCGGCCGTTCACGCGCGTCCGAGAAATTGAGAAGCAGGCCGAGGAGAAATACATGGCCGAGATTAATCGCCTGGAGGAAGGGCGCCAGCAGGCGATGACGCGCTTGAACGAGCTGCAGCAGCAAAAGGGCGGTAATCAAAAGTTCATTCTTTCACCGGAGCAGGAGGCCGAAATCGCAAACCTGGAGAAGCAGGAAGCGGAGATTGGGCAGAAGCTGCGCAAGGTGAAGAAGGATTTGCGGCGCGACGTCGTTGGGCTTCAGCGCCGGATTCAGTGGATCAACATCCTGACCATCCCGATCGCGGTCGGCCTGGTCGGAATCGCTCTTGCCGTCTTCAAACATAAACGCACTTCAGCCAAATGAATCGGAAACAACTCGGCATTCTGCTCGTATTGGTCGTGGTCGTCGGTGGCGCCGGACTGATCATTTCCAAGAAACGAAACCAGGCGCGCTCGGCCGGAAATGTCGGCATCGGCCAGAAGGTGTTCGCCACCCTGCCCGTGAACGACGTCACGCACGTCCGCATCAGCGAAGGCACGAACGAGCTGAACCTCGTAAAGAAGGACGACGCCTGGCGCGTGGCGGAGCGCAGCGATTATCCGGCAAACTTCTCGCAGCTCAGCGAATTCATGCGGAAGGCGCGCGATCTCAAAGCCGTGCAATCCGAACAGATCGGGCCGTCGCAGCTCGGGCGGTTGAAACTGGCGATCGGGCAGGGGACAAACGCGCCTACAGTGGTGGAGTTCAAGTCCGGCGACAAAGTGGTCGGGACGCTGCTGCTCGGGAAGATGCACATGAGCGCACGCGGTGGCCAATCGCAGTTCGGCGGCATGGAAGGGGGCTGGCCGGATGGACGTTACGTGGCGACGACGCCAAATCCAACGTCGATGGCGCTCGTTTCTGAAACATTCGACAACGTGGAAGCGAAACCGGAGTCGTGGTTGAACAAGGATTTGTTCCGCGTGGAAAAGCCGCGCAGCATTGAAGTCGTTTTCCCGGAAGCCACCAATTCCTGGAAGCTGACGCGTGAAAGCGAGAGCGCGGATTGGAAACTGGCCGACGCGAAGGAAGGCGAGAAACTGGATTCTGCGATGACCGCCGGCGTGACGTATCCGTTCAGCTCGGTTTCGTTCAATGACGTGATCCGCGGTGACGCGGTGAGCGCCAGCGGGACGAATCAACCGACGTTGATCAACATCGAGACGTTTGACGGATTCAGCTACGCGGTGAAAGTGGGTGCGAAGACGAACGAGGCTTTTCCGCTCGTCGTCAGCGTGAAGGCGGATTTTCTGAAGGAACGCAAAGCGGCGGAAGGCGAGAAACCAGAAGACAAAGAGAAGCTGGACAAGGAATTCCATGATGCGCAGCAGAAGCTTGCCGACAAATTGAAGCAGGAACAGTCAGTGCAAGGCTGGACGTATCTCGTTTCCACCTGGAGCGTCGAGCCCGTGCTAAAAGCCCGCCATGAATTGATCGAAGACAAGAAAGCTGAGGAATCCGCTGCGGAAGGCGCGTCGGCGACTGTGGAATCGGACTCCCCGGCTGAAACACCGGCAGCGACGGTTTCGGAGTAAGAGGTTTTGAACCGTGGGGCAGGCTTTCGAGCCTGCCGGTGAACGGGACTTTCAGTCCCGTGCTAAGGGGTTTCAATTGGCGGCTGGAAAGCCGCTCGAACCGGCAGACAGGATGTCTGCCCTACATCGGTGGGAAAAGCTTTCATGAGCGCGGCGGCCGCCGGAAGCTTCATCTTCGGATTTCCCCGTCCTTCGGATTTCTTTCGGATTGCGGATTTCGGCCTTCGGAGTTTCTTCCAGATGAAGTCTGGTTTAAACCGACCGCGATCCGATTGGCGCCCTCGCGAGCGAATGCTGCTTCTTCCCCTTCCACAGCGCCAGCGCGGTGCCGGCGCCGAAGAGGAGGAAGCTCCCGGCGACCGCCAACAGGCCACCGGGAGCTATGCGTATGACCCCAACCAACAAATTTCCGGGGCCGGCGAGCCCAACCAGAACTGCACTCGTAAGCAGAATAAGCTCCCACCGACCCCGGAAAATTTTCGCGATCACGCAACCCACCGCCGCGATCGCGCCTGCTGCGGTCGTCATCCACAGCGGGGCTTCGAACGATACCAGCAACATCGCATGTGCCACCCATGCGAGCGCCACGACCAACCGTGAAAACGCAGCGCCCGCATGGGCAGTATCGTCCCAACCCAGACTATGCAGCAGGAAAAACAGGAACCCGGCCTGGAATGCCAGGTGTGCGGTGACGGGATCTTTCGCAATCGTCATCAGGCCCGTTGCGCAAACGAGGGCGCCGAGCAGGCCCGCTTTGGGATGCCGTGAACTGGCGGTCCAGATCACGATGTAACCCGCGACTGCCAGCGCCAATGCTTTGGTGTTGGTGAAACTGGAAAGGGGCCCGTGCGGCAGTTGGACTGGCAGCGCAGCCACGCACATCACCACCGACGCGAAGAGCAAATGCAAGGTTACGCGGCGATCCCGGCCCTGCCAGAGAACCACGCCGTAGATGGCAGCGTTCAACAGCGCGAGCGCGAACAGCACGCGATTCTGATTTTGCACCGCAACGAGCGCTGCGATGGCCGGCAGGATCAGCAGCGCCCGTTTCAGGTTTGGTTTCAGGGTTGGTATGAAATCAGACGCGCGCCAGGCGGCCGTCCACGCCAGAACCCAGAGCGTGGGAGCGAGCAATTCCCGGCGCAGAACGAAATCGTAAACGTAGTTGAGGCTGTAGAGATGCACGCCTGTCCCGAGCGCCCATAGCGTGAAGAAACCGGCGGGAAGCCAGCGGTGTTGCGGCAGCAAAGTCCCCACCTCCTTGGCAATTGGCAGGAAACAACCCATTACAAACACCGCTGGCAAACCCAACATCCAACACCACTCATTCATCTCATACGCAGGGCCCCAAGCCGGTGTGCGCGTGTCCTGCAAATGCCGGTGCAGGACGAGAAATGCAATGTTCACCAGAACAACCAGGGTCGCGATGAAAAGCGCGCGGTTCGGCAGGTTCAGTTCCCGCAAGCTCAACCGCAACGTGCCGAACCGCGCCAGCACCATCACCCCAGCCAAAATGGAAAGCCACCCAACCGCACGCGGATCAATCAAACCCGCCTGGCTGATGAGAATGAACGGAACCAGGAGAAGCAGGTTTTCGAGGCTCACGAGCAGCGTGCTGTCATACCAAACGTGTCGCCGCGCCAACAGGACAGCTGTGGCGACGAGAAGCAGTTCGTAGATTTGCAGCGCGCCGAAGTTGAATGCGAGCTGGCTCGTTTCGCGGCTGAACACCGAGTGATCCGCCGAAATCCGGTAAACGCCAAACAGCAGCAATCCGGCGCTGAGCAGGTAAAATGGATTGCACGCGAAAAAGCGGCCCAGCCAGTGCCGCATGCCGTGGACAGGTGAGTGTACGAGAAAAGACCCGGCGCCTTCGGAAGTCTCTGGCGTCGGGACCGAACTATTTTCGTCGTGCTCACTCATACTCACCTCAACGTCGTTTTCGTTTCAGCGCAACTGCACGGACGATTGTCCCACTAGCAGTGCGTGGGCCAACTTTTGGAACTACAATAAACACGCGGGTTTTCGCGAGAATCGAAGGACCGTCTGGAGCGGTGCGTGGACTTTGCGCGTGGAATTCGCGCGCCACGCGTGAAAACTGACGCATGCGCCGCGACGGTTGTGCGAGTAGAAGGCGGATTTGTTCTTAACCACGGATGGACACGGATTCACACGGATGAATCGGGATCCTGCCGACAGCGATTCACCCGATCAGCGGGCAGGAAACCGTGCGAGGAGTCCCAAACGCCATCCAGATCAGATAAGAGACTCCTCACGTCGTCTCCTACAGTTCAGGGCTGGAAGAGCGAAATCATTCTCAAGAACTTTCTCTTCATCCGTGTCCATCGGTGTTCATCCGTGGTTAAACCTGAACCGTCCGGAAAAGCAGTTCCCGACGAATCCAAAATCTTGTTTTGGAGTTTGCCGACGGGCTCGACACAATGCCGCATGCGCTGTTTCCAGATTCAACCTCAAGACAACGTTGCCACGCTCGTCGATGAAGGGTCTTCCGGAACGGTGCAGGTGATCGGTGCCATTCCCGGTTCGATCACGGCACGAGAACCAATCGCCCGTGGCCACAAGATTGCGCTGCGTGAAATCGCGCCCGGCGAACC
>CAMLLE010000130.1 GCA_946480555.1 uncultured Verrucomicrobia subdivision 3 bacterium | reverse complement strand
TTCCGATCTCATGAACCGGCTTCGAAGTTGGTCGTGGTCAGCAATCGATACGTGCGGTTGGGTTGCGAATTCCACGACAACATCAGTCCGTTCTCCGTCCATTGGCAGGTCAATTGGATCGGCTGAAGGATTTCCTCCACTTCGACCGAGGCAAATATTCCCTGGCTCAAGTTGGAGAAGCTGCCGCTGGGCGTCAGTTCCTCTCGAACGGTGCGAACCATGTACGTTTGCTCGCCGGGAGGCGCGGCGTTGTCGAGAAACTCGGATTGCGCAACCGGAGAATCCGTCAACCGGGTGAATGGTCCGGAGCGATTCGGCGCGCGATAAACATGGTAGCCTGCCACAAGGCCGGCAGCGGCGTTCCATGTGATTCGCACATGGCTTTGATCCTGAATGGCGGCCGCGTTTCCGGGCGGCGGCACCGGATGCATGCGCAACGTGGGATCGCCCATGAGCGCGATGTAAACGGCGCGGTTCATGGGATTCACATCGCTGCCGTAAAGCGTGCTGTTGTTCATCGTGAGTTTCGTGCCGAAGCCGATCGGCTCGCCCAGTCCCATGTGGTGCAGGAACCAGTGCGGCTCGCCGGACATGGCGCACGCCAGGCCGATGCTGGACGTCGCGAGATACGCGCGCATGAAGTTGTCGCGCGATTCCCAATTGCCGAACCAGCTGCCGTAAAGCAGCACGAAGACCGCTTTGGCATCCAGGTTCACGACATCAATTGTCCACGCCTCATGATAGGGCCCTCGCGTTCCCAGATGACTGATGCCGGAAGGCTGGCCCGCCGCGCAACCGTAAGCCCAAAGATAATCCTCGTTCGACAGGTGCGTGATCCAACGCTGGCTGGAGGGCGCGCTGTCGGCTGTGTTTGCCAGTGTCGTCGTGCCATTGCCAACCAGCGGATTGAACAGTCGAAATCCACTTGCTGCCGGCGCGTAACCTTCCGCCACGCCACGGCGATCACCCATCAACGCACGTGGCGGCACTGTGATTTGGGCGTGGCGCCACGCGTGATTTTTGTTCAGGTAACGCCGCGTCAGCTCGATCTCATTCGGAAACGGCACCGGCGATCCATTGCCCGGCATGTCGCAGAGATCCACCCGGCCGAGCATCAGTTCGACGTCGGACGGCAGGTAACTCGGACTGCTGCTCCAGTCACCATCCACGTCCGCGTAAAATGCATCCGCCGGCATGGGACGATTCCCGTGGCTGTCGTAGTTGAGATTTCCCGATTTGATGATGGGAATTCTGCCCAGGAGAAAGACGGCGCGAACATCGGGATGCGCAAAGTAGTCGTTCGCGATGACGCTCCGGACATTTGCTGGAGAATTGTTTGTCGGCGTGGTCCGCTGCAGCACTTCCCAGCCGTCGCCGGTGAGATCATCAATCAACCGATCCACTTCCGTCGAAAGCGCCGGCAGAAGGTTGTCCGCGATCAGGAGAATCAATTTCCCACGCGAATGCGTCGGCGGCACTTGAAGGCCGGTGTAGATGTATCCATACGCGGTGTAACCTTGCGTCGCCTGTTTCACGATCTGGTATTCGTACGCTTGCCCGGCCTGGACGCTGGAATCTGTGAAGCTCGTTTGCGTTCCGCTCAACACTGTTCCCGGTCCCCACGAGGTGTCATCGCGGCCTTTGCGATAGACCGTGTAGCTGTTTGCGCCGAACTCGTCCTGTAGCCAGTTGAGCGTGATCTGCGGGGGCGATGACTGCACCGATGCGGTGATCTGGACCGAGTAAACCCAGGTGGAGTCCGCCCACGATTCTGTGCCCGCGAAAAGCGCGATGGCGACGGCGCAAAGGAAGTAGCCGCTGTTCAACATCAGCGTGCGAACAAGTCTGAAGATCGCATTCAAGCGAAAGCACGGTATCGCGCTGATGAGTTCGGTAAATGGGGGCGATAACCCGAAAAGGGGGCTGCAGGACCGGCAGCTTCAAGCAGCGGCGCGGGCAGCGGTCGATTAATTTTCAGGCGTGGCTCCCGGTTCAAAGATTCCGTTGCAGTTCCATTCGCCGTGGCCCAAGCTGCAATGCGGCCAAAATTGTTTTCGTTTGTGGAATGAAGACTCAACCTGGATTACGTCCGATCATCGCGCGCCTGCTGCTGACGGTTTCCATTCTTGGACTGTTTGCACCGGCAGTTCACGCGGAGATCTTCGCATCGAATCGCTGGCTCATCGTGGTCGAGACCTCCCGCGCCATGCAGCGTCGCGCCGAGGCCGCGCAACAGATCGCCGCGAGCCTTGCCGCCTCCGGCATGAACGGCCAGATGCGGACTGGGGATACGCTTGGGCTTTGGACGTTCAATGACGAGCTGCACACCGGAGGATTCGAACTTCAGGAATGGTCGCCGGAGAAGTCGCAGCGCATTGCGACCCGCGTCCTGGAGTTTTTGCGCGGGCAGAAGCATGAGCGCGACGGCCGGATCGAGCGCGTCAGTGGCGATCTCAATGAAGTGGTGAAGGACTCGCCGTTCATCACGGTGTTGATCGTTTCGGACGGAAGCTCCGCGAAGTTGGGAACGCCCTTCGACGATCAGATTGCGGCGAATTTCAAAGACTGGCAGGCGCAGCAGTCGCGCGCGCAAATGCCCTTCATCACCGTGCTCCGCGCTGCGAATGGCGGCCTCACCGATTTTTTGGTGAACACCCCGCCGTTTCCTCTGGAATTGCCGGAGCTGCCCGAGAATCGATTGCCAAAAGCTGCCCCGGCCGCCGTCGCCAAACCGGTGCCAACCGTCGTTACGTCCGCGCCGCCGGCTGTGCCGCCCTTGATCATCTCCGGGCGAAAACCGGACCCGGTTCCGACTCCTGCGGTCGAGAAGCCGGTGGAGGTTGCGAAAGCAGAAACGCCGGTCGAACCCGCCGTTCCGACTCCGGCGCACGTTCCGGACGCTTCAGTCAGGCCGGAACCGGCGATCCGCACGATGGAACCAAAAGTGGAACCGCCGGTTCAGACGGCGAAGATCGAGACCCCAACAAAGCCAGCCGGGCCGAATGCAGCACCGGCTGCGACTGTTACAAAGCCGGCAGAAACGGTGACGGTTTCCAATGCCCCGGCATCCTCGGTAGTCGAGCCGCCAGCCGCGGTGGCGCTGGCACCTCAGTCGCGCAGCATCTGGCTCTGGGCCGGATTGGGACTTGGAATCGGCATTGGCGCCACGGCGGTCTTCCTGCTGACTCGCAAACGAGGCCATGCAGTGAAGGCGAGCCTCATCACGCGTTCGCTGGATCGCGATCAGAAATGATCGGGCCGCTGATGGTTTGCGCGGGCGTCATGGCCTGAACAACCGGAAGAAGCGGCTTTCGCTGGGCGGATTGATGATGGTGAAGTTGTTTGTCCCATCGTTGTTGAGCGGTTGAGTGACGGAAGACCAGGCGCTGCCAGTCAGAGTGGTGTTGTTTTGCAGCGACCAGCCGGCCGATGGATATGGCCATGAAACAATGGCGGTGTTCGTGGCGGTGAGAAAAATATTGAGCGATGGAGTCACAACGAAATCGCCTTCGAGCCGGGCGAGTCCGAACAGCCCGCCCACATTGCCAGCCAGCACCGCGCGTCCGTTTGCATCCAGCTCCAGGGCATTGGCGACCTCATTGGTGCCGGTGCCGAAGTCGATGAGCATGGCGCCGCCGGTTCCGTACGTGCCATCCGCGATTCCGTTCGTGGTGTAACGGAGTGCGAAGAATTTATAGGTTCCGCTTTGGCTCCCGCCGGCGACCAGAATTTTTCCATCCGGTTGCAGCGTGATGGATGTGGCGAAATCGCTGAACGCGCCCACCTGCGTGATCACGCTGCCGCCGGAGCCGAACGAGGAATCAGGCGTTCCGTCGGTGTTGAAACGGACCAGTGCGAGGAAGGAGTTCACGCCTTCAGTTCCGAACACCGGGCCCGGAAAGCCGCCCAGCCCGGCGCCGCCCGCAACGATAATTTTTCCATCCGGCTGGACCGCCATCCCGTATCCGACATTCACCGTCCCGCCGCCGACATTGGCTGTCGATCGGCCGAGCGAGCCGAAGGAAAAATCCAAAGCGCCGTTGGTCTGATAACGCGCGGCCGCGAAATCTGAAATGACCGTGGAGCCTTCAATCCGCGCGGCAAATCCGGCCGCGACTATTTTTTGATCCGGCGCGGTGCCGATGCCATAGCCGAATGCCGTGGTGCTGATGCTCGTCTGGACTTTTCCGCCGCTGCCGAACGTCGTGTCCAGCGCGCCGTTGGTCGTGAATCGCGCCAGGGCGAATTGCTGAAAGCCGCCGTTGGCGCAGTCTCCGGCGACGACGATTTTTCCATCGGATTGGATTCGCACTGCATGCGCTGTGCTTTGGCTTGGGCCGACGAGTGCGGTGGCCTTTCCGCCGTTGCCGAACGAATTGTCGAGCGAGCCATCCTCGTTGTAGCGTACCACGGCGAATTGATTGTTGCCCGAAGTGTAGCTGGTTCCCGCGGCCACGATTTTTCCGTCCGGTTGAACGGCCACGGCGTACGCGAGATCGTTCGAGCCGATCTTTGTCCTGACTTTTCCACCGATGCCGAACGACGTGTCGAGCGCGCCGTCCGAGTGAAAGCGCACGAGCGCGAAGCTTTGTTGATCGGAATTCGAATTGAAGTCGTAGAGCGGCGGCGAAGCGCCTGCGGCGACGATTTTGCCGTCGGCTTGGATCGCCACGCCATTCGCACTGGCGGCGGGCGCGTCGGAAAGCTCGGCCACGAGCAGCCCGCCGTTGCCGAAATTCGTATCCACCAATCCGGCGGCGCTGAAACGCGTGGCGGCGAAAGCCGATTCACCCGAAGTCACACCCCGAGTTCCAGCGAGGACATATTGGCCCGATTGAATCGTCATTGCGTAGGCATACCCGTTTGTCTGGAAACCGGGCGCGATCGGAAACAGAGTTTTGCCGGTGCCGTTCTCGCCGAAGGTGGTCACGGGCGCGCCCACATTGTTGAACCGGGCCAGCGTGAAATAATACTGCGACGAAGCATAGCCCGAACCGCCGATCGTGATCCTGCGCCGGCTGGGGCTCAGGCCCTGGATGCTGATGCTGATGGCTTGCTGCTGGCCGGTGTCGGGAAGGACTGCGTTGGTGAGAATGCCGCCGTTCGCAAACGTGGAGTCCAGCGTGCCATCGAGCAGGTAACGAAGAATGGTCTGGTAAGAGCGATTCCCGCTGGTGGAATCGGAATGTGATCCCGCGACAAGGATTTTGTCTTCATCTCCAATGAACAGGCCGGATTGCATGGCCACAGCATTGGCGGAATTGTCGAAGTTCGAGATGTTCGCTGAAACGCGGGTAAACACTTTGCCGGTTCCACCGCCGAACGCTGGATCGAGGATTCCGTTTGTGGTGTAGCGAAACACGGCGACGTGATTTCTGCTCCCTGATGGAATGCCCTCGCCCACGGCAACGATCTTCCCGTCGGACTGGATCGTCAGTGCGTTGGCGATGTAATACGTGCCCGGCGAAGTGACGGTTCCGCCGGAGCCAAAGGTCGAGTCCAGAACTCCATTCGTGGTGTAGCGGGCCAGCGCAAATCCGTCCGGTCCCGAGATTTCATCCGTGATGTAGCCTGCGACCACGATCCGCCCGTCCCCTTGGATGACCATGGAATTGATTCTCGCGTGCTGGCCGAAATCGGTGGAGACGATTCCGGTGCCATCCGTGCCGAATGTGGTGTCGAGCGAACCATCGGAATGATAACGCGCCAGAGTGAAATCGGTGTAATCCGGATTTTGAAATGAATGACCAGCGACGAGAATTTTGCCGTCGGCGAGCACGCGAATCGCCCTGATCTCGCTGGAGTTGTGGCGCGGGTAATTGGTGCTGACCTGGGTCACGACTTTGCCGGCAGTGCCGAACGTGGCATCGAGCTGGTTGTTGGTTGTGAAGCGTGCGAGCAGGAAATCGCCGCCGGAGGCGAGATTGAAGGGCCGCACGTAGCGCGGATTTTCAAAACCTGCGAGGATCAGTTTTCCATCGCTTTGAACCGCTGTGGCGTACGCGACGGCGTATCCGCCGCCCACGCCGGCAATGACTTTTCCGGAATTTCCGAAGCTCAGATCGAGATCGCCGGGTTCCGCCGAAAGGCGCGGTGTTGGGATGAGAAGAAGCCCAAGAAGGAGCAGGCGGAGACAGGAACGAATTCCCGCGCCGCCGGATGCCAGATTGAGTTTTGAATATCGCATGTTTGTTCTTTCTGTTTGGAATGCAGATGTCCGTTGAATCAGGCGCTCGGCACGGCGGTGGATGCCGTGCAAGGGTGGCAGCGAATTGCCGGGAAGTGGGAAGCAACGGCGCGCGCCTGAGTTGGACGGCGCCTATGGTGGTTTTTTCACGGAAAGATCACAGTGGGTTTTCACCGAATCAGGGGCGCGACCCGGCGGCGCACGACGATTGTTTTTCTCCGCACAACGCGCACCTTCTGGTGCGGAGAATGGGGCAAAGCGGCAGCTTTGCCCTACCTTGATTTGGTAGGGCGGAGCTGCCGCTCCGCCCCATATTCAACTGAATCGTTCCGGTTAGAAACCTCTTCTTCCCAGCCCTCTTCTCCGGCTTCGCTCGGAAGAGTGGGAGGTCCATGCGAAGACATGTGGCGTCCTTGAATCATTTCCAGCGATACGTGCCGCTGATCTGGATTTCGCCGCTCGTGGCGCAACTCGTCACCGGAATGCTGGCGGTCGATCCGGAGTTCACATCGAACATCTCGGCCACGGAGGTGCCGTTCACACCCACCGCGGCGAGCTGACGGTTGAAGGTGACGCCGCTGACGTATCCGACGTTGAAAGCAGCGCGGGAAGACGCGATGGGAAATGGCAGGCTGATGCGGAGGTTTCCGGAGTTCGCTGCGTTTTTATTGTTCCAGAAAAGCCACGCTTCGAAATAAACCAGGTTGCCGAACTTCGCGTAGTAACCGGATTGGATGAGGGTGCTGAAGTTCGTTGAACCATTTCCAATGGTGGGAATGTAGGCACCGCTGGCGCCAAGGTTTGCTTGCAGAATGGTTCCGTTCAGATTGCTCGCTGTGAGAGAAGCCAATCCGCTGCCGTCGCCCAGGAACGACGCGGTGGCTGGTGCGGCTGTGTTCGGACGCACGGTCAGCGCGGGAAAGTCTTGCCTGGCGTCGATCAAGTCCGGCCGGGCGTCGCCGTTCACATCGGCGGCAGTCACGGCGAGCGAGTACGAGCTCACGGGCAAAACTTCCGAAACGGCGAAAGCTCCTGCGTTTACATTCGTCAAGATCGTGAGAGCCGAGTTGAAGTAGTTTGCGGTGATCAAATCGGTCCGTCCGTCCAGGTTGATGTCTGCGGCGGCGATGTCGATGGCACCGGAGGGAACCAGATTCACAATGCTGGTGTTGAACGATCCGCCATTGTTCAGCGCGACGAGCAATGTTCCCTGGCTCCCAGGGCAGGCGATTAGATCAGGTTTGCCATCACCGCTCACATCCGCCGCTTCGACCGCCTGCGGAATGAATCCAGTGTTGACCGGGCCGGAAAATGAAAACGTTCCCGTGCCGTTGTTCGTCCAAACCTCGATCGGTCCAACGTCCAGTCGCGATGAGATCAAGTCGATCTTTCCGTCGGCATTGACGTCTGCCGCCAACGGTGTGTGAGGCT
>CAMLLE010000129.1 GCA_946480555.1 uncultured Verrucomicrobia subdivision 3 bacterium | reverse complement strand
GACCAGCCGCGGCACCCGGCGGTTCACGGCGATCCAATCCTCTACCTGCGGCGGTTTCAGTCCGGCTGCGTGGGCGATGGCAGGCACGTGAAGCAGCAAATTGGTTGATCCACCAAACGCGGCGTGCAACACCATCGCGTTTTCGATGCTTGCTTCGGTGAGAATCTGGCGCGTGGTGAGGCGGCGGGATTCCAGTTGATGCAGCGTGCGCGCGGAACGAATGGCAAGATCAGTCCACACTGGCTGTCCCGACGGTGCCAGGGCGGAATGCGGTACAGAAACTCCGAGCGCTTCGCTGATGACCTGAGACGTTGCCGCCGTTCCGAGAAACTGACAGCCGCCGCCCGGCGAACCACACGCGCGGCAGCCGAGATCGGCCGCTTCAGAGAGTGTCACGAGTTGATGTGCGAAACGGGTTCCGAGCGTTTGCACCGAGCCCGCGTCTTCGCCGCTCGCGGGAGGCAGCGTGACACCGCCGGGCACGATTACACCGGGGAGATCAAGCAGCCCGGCCACAGCCATCAACATGGCCGGCAAACCTTTGTCGCACGTTGCGATTCCGAGCACGCCAGCGCGTTGCGGCAATGAGCGCGCCAGTCGCCGAAACAGGATCGCGGCGTCATTTCGATACGGCAGGCTGTCGAACATTCCCGTCGTTCCCTGAGTTCGCCCGTCGCATGGATCGGAGCAGAAGCCGGCGAACGGGATGGTTTTCAACCGGCGAAACTCTTCCGCTGCCGCCTGGACCAGCAGTCCGATTTCCCAATGGCCGGTGTGATAGCCGAGTGCGATTGGCGTTCCGTCGGTTGCGCGCAGTCCGCCTTGCGTGCTCAATATCAGGAATTGTTTGCGGGCGAGTTCGGACGGATTCCAACCCATGCCCGCGTTCTGCGTCATGCCGAAGATGTCGCCGCTCGCGCTGTGGCGGAGTTGCGCCTCAGTGAGCGGCAGGCTTCCAGCCGGGCCGGCGCCGCGCGTCTGGATGCGATAGATGTCAGGTGAATCGGAAGCGAAAGCCGGGCTCAAATTCATCGTGGGAAGTGTAAGCAAGGTTGCGCAGTCGCTGAATGGATTTTTTGTCGTGCAGAGAATTATCCATGAGTTTGCCGGCCCGTCGCCGAAGCGGCGATTGTCTCGGGCAAAGGCGTTTGAGATTATGCGCGCCGATGAAACTCTGCCGCTTCCGACATCAAACAGACGCTGTTCGCATCGGTCTTGTGAAGGGCGACGAGGTGATTTGTGATCTGAGTGCAGCCGGTGTCCAGGGGCTGTTCGAAATTCTTGAACACGCTGATCCGGTTGGCCAGATCACGAAGTTCGGGCCGGAGTCGCTGCCGCAGATTCCGCTCACCGAAGCTCAGTTGCTGGCGCCAGTGGAACGGCAGGAGGTCTGGGCGGCGGGCGTGACGTATTTGCGCAGCAAGACCGCGCGCATGGAGGAATCAGAGTTCAGTGCGAACGCATACGACCGTGTTTATTCGGCCGAACGGCCGGAAATTTTTTTCAAAGCACTTCCCGAAAAGGTTGTGCCGACTGGCGAGCGAGTCGGCATTCGTCACGATTCGAAGTGGAACGTGCCGGAGCCAGAACTGGTGCTCGTGCTGAATTCACGCGGACGGATCGTGGGCTTCACGATCGGCAACGACATGAGTTCGCGCGATATTGAAGGCGAGAATCTCCTGTATCTGCCGCAGGCGAAAACTTATCAGCGTTCGTGTGCACTGGGGCCTTGGATTGTTCTCGGTGCAACGGAATCGGAAGTCCGCCAATGGACGATTGCGATTGAGATTCGCCGCGACGGGAACGTGGTGTTCGGGGGCAAAACCTCCGTTGGCAACATCAAGCGCTCCTTTGAAGAACTCGCCCAGTTCCTGTTCCGCTGCCAATCGTTTCCTGCAGGCGCTGTCCTGCTGACTGGAACCGGAGTCGTTCCGCCGGATCACTTCACTCTGGCGGAAGGCGATCTGGTTGCCATCGGTGTGTGCGGAATCGGCAAGCTGGAGAATGCAGTGATGGTCGTGTGAACGCCGGGCCGCTTGCCGATCCGGATTCGATCAGGGCGCGACGTGACCGGCCCCCAACTCGCGCTGAGGGTGCTTCCGTGCGATGCTGCGCTCCATGAAAATCGCCATTGGATCCGATCACGCTGGGTTTCAGTACAAGGAAATCATCAAGGCTCTGCTTGCTTCGATGGGCCATTCCGTGCGCGACTTTGGACCCGGCACAGATGCGGCGCCGGTGGACTATCCGGTCTTTATTCGGCCGGTCGCGCAATCCGTGGCGCGAGGCGAAGCCGACCGTGGAATCGTGCTGGGTGGTTCCGGAAACGGCGAAGCGATCGCGGCGAACCGAATCCGCGGCATTCGCTGCGCGCTGTGCTGGAACGTCGAATCGGCGCGGCTCGGACGGCAGCATAACGACGCGAACATGATCTCGCTCGGCCAGCGGATGATGACGGTGGACACGGCGCTGGAGATTGTCCGCACCTGGCTGGAGACGCCGTTCGAAGGCGGACGACACCAGCGGCGCATCGAACTCATCGATGACGTCTGATGGAACCCGGAACTTGCGCTTGAAGGGATACGTTCACGAAAGTCATTTCCAGAAGGCCCGCTCGCATCCATGGGAGCGGGTGAAAGACCGGGTGAGGGTTCTATTCTCCGTTTTTCGGAAACGATTTTTGAGGATCACTTTAACCGGTAATTCAAACGTTGAGATTGAATGTTGCCCTTGGTTTGACTATTCCTCGCCGCGTTGAAAAAAGCGGATCGCCCAGTCATTCCACGCAAAACGATTTACCGGCTTTCGGTTTATCTGCGCTGCCTCGCCCGGCTGAAGGAAAACAACATCCAGACGGTCTCCAGCGAAGCGCTCGCCAAGGTCGCCGGCGTGAAATCAACCCAGCTGCGCAAAGACCTCGCTTACTTCGGCCAGTTCGGTACGCGCGGCCTGGGTTATGATGTCACCCAGCTTTCGAAGATGATCTCCGATGAGCTGGGCACCACGCGGCTGCAACCGGTGATTCTGGTCGGCGTCGGTAATCTGGGTCTGGCGCTGCTCTCCTATCGTGGTTTCGAAAAGGAAGGTTTTGAAATCGTGGCAGCGTTTGACGCCGATCCGCGCCGCCGTCGCGACAAAAAATTCGCGCAACCGCTGCTCGGCATGGACGAGATGTCACAATACATCCGCGATCACAGCGTGCGGATGGCGATTTTAGCCGTGCCGGCTGAAGCTGCCCAGGAAGTCGCCAACCAGCTGATCGGCGCCGGTGTTGTTGGGATTCTGAATTTTTCCCCGATCGTTCTCTCCGTCCCTGAAGAAGTGATGGTCAACACCGTCAACCTCGCCATCGAACTCGAGAACCTGAGTTACTTCATTCAGGAATGAGCTGAATGGGAATGTCGATTGAGGATTGCGGATTGCTCCGCGGCGCTGGGTTTATCCGGGTCCATCCGTTTCGACGATTCCCTCTGGTCTGTCATCGTTGTCTCTGAATACTGCAATCCGCAATCCGCATTCGCCATTCCGCATTTGCTCGGGCCAGTTCGGTCCGCAACTTCGATTGCCAGAAGCGCACGCAGGTTGTAGAAACAGTCCAACCCATGAAATTCCCGGTCCTTTTCGCCTCCGCCCTTCTGTGCCTGCCCGGAGTTCAGACGGGATTGGCCGCCACGGATCCGAACCTGAACGTCGCAATCAGCCGTGTCGCAACGAACGCGATCATCAGCTGGTTCGGCTCCAACGCATTGGCGTATCAGGTTGAAGTCAGTTCCAACCTGGTGAACTGGAGCAGCTCAAATCCGGCGCAGGCCGGAACTGGAAATTTTCTCTTTGCCACAAATCCGATCCCGGGAAAGAGCCGGGAATTTTTCCGCATCCGGCGCATGACGCCGAGCGTTTCGGCCGCGTTCGATCCGACCACCGGCGTGCTTACCGTCACGGGTGACGATCTCCCAAACGTAATTGTTGTCAATCGCGATGGCGCCGGAAAACTTTTCGTCAACGGCGGGGCAGTTTTGATCACCGGCGGAGTTCCAACGGTGGCGAACACGACATTGATCCAGATTTTCGGCCGCGCAGGAAACGATCAGCTTTCTTTGAATGAATCGAACGGCGCATTGCCGCGCTGCAATCTGTTCGGCGAAACGGGCGATGACACCCTCACCGGCGGTTCGGGCGCGGACAATCTAAACGGCGCGGCCGGATCGGATACGCTGTTTGGCCGGGGTGGCGCGGACAATCTGATTGGCGGCAACGACAACGACACGCTGACCGGAGGCGATGGCAACGATGTGGCGGAACTCGGTTCCGGCAACGATCGCTTCATCTGGAATCCAGGCGATGACACGGATGTCGTCGAAGGCACCGATGGAATCGACACGGTGGAAGTGAATGGCGGAAGCGGCGCGGAAGAATTCACCGCAACGGCGAATGGCACCCGAGTTCGTTTCGACCGCATCAATCCCGCCCCCTTTTCACTGGATATTGGCACCTGCGAAAGCCTGGTGCTCAACGCGGGTGGCGGCAACGACACTTTCAGTTGCACAGGCAATCTCGCGGCTCTCATTCAGATCACGGCCAACGGCGGGGCTGGCGACGACACTCTATTGGGGAGCAACGGCGCCGATATTCTGTCTGGGGGCGACAACAATGACTTCATCGACGGCCAGCAGGGCAATGACGTGGTGTTCATGGGCGCTGGAGACGATGTGTTCCAATGGGATCCCGGTGACGGCAGCGATTCGGTGGAAGGCGAAACTGGCAGCGACCGATTGAACTTCAACGGCAGCAACGCCAATGAAAATTACCAACTTCTCTCCGTTGGCAACCGCACGCGCCTGACACGCGATATCGGGTCCATCGTGATGGACCTCGCCGGAATTGAAACCATCCAGGCCAGCGCTCTGGGCGGAGTTGATTCAATTACGGTGAACGATCTTTCAGCCACCGAACTGACGACGCTTCAGCTTCTACTCGCTGGAACGATTGGCGGCAGCACCGGCGATCTGCAGATCGACACGGTGATCATCAACGGCAACGCAAGTTCGAACAACATCGCCGCTTCTCAAGCCGGCCTGGATACGACCGTCGCCGGACTCGCGCTGAGCATCAGCATTTTCACGGGCGAAACGAACGATTTGCTGATCCTCAACGGGCACGGCGGAAACGACACAATCGACGCTTCGGGAATCAGTTCAATATTTGCGCTGACAATTGACGGCGGCGCAGGTGATGACGGGATCACAGGCAGCTCACGGGCGGATACGCTGATCGGCGGCGACCACAATGACGTGATCACTGGCAGAGCTGGAAACGATCTGATTATTGGCGGCAACGGGAACGATACGTTTGTTTGGAACCCGGGAGACAACAACGACGTGGTGGAAGGCCAGGCCGGAACCGACAAACTGCTTTTCAACGGTTCAAACGCCAGCGAAATCTATGACGCGGTGGCCAACGGTTCCCGATTCCTTTTTCTTCGCAACGTCGCCAGCGTGATCCTTGATTGCGACGACGTGGAACAGGTTCAACTCAATGCTTTGGGCGGCGCAGATAATTTGACCATTGGAGAACTTTCCACAACGGACGTCGCTGGTTTCCTCGTCGATCTCGGAACCCCGCCTGGGTCATCCACGGGCGATTCCGCCGCGGATACCGTTGTCGTCAACAGCACACAATCTTCCGATACAATCACAGTGTCTGTCGTCTCTTCAAATGTCGTTGCAGGCGGCGTGTCCGCGCCCGTTACGATCCGCGGCGTGGAAGCGGCCAACGACCGCCTGACCATCAATGCGCTGGGCGGCGACGATGTCGTGGATGCGTCGTTTCTGAATGCAAACGTCATCCAGTTTTCTGTTGCAGGCGGCCTCGGCGCCGACGTGATCCTCGGCAGCCAGGGAAACGATACGTTCAGCGGCGGTGACGGAAACGACTTCATCCTGGCGGGCGAAGGAGACGACGCGTTTGTTTGGAATCCAGGCGATGACAATGACACGCTCGAAGGCCAGTCGGGGACCGACACGCTGCAATTCAACGGTTCGAATGCAGCTGAAAACATCGACATCTCCGCGAACGGCGGCCGCCTGCTTTTCTTCCGGAATGTCGCCAGCGTCGTGATGGATTGTAACGATGTGGAGCGGATTCATTTCGCAGCGTTGGGCGGAGCTGACATCGTCGTTGTGAACAATCTGGCGGGAACGGATGTGACCGAGGTGAACATCAACCTCGCAGCCTCTGGCGGCGGAGGCGATGCGCAACCTGACAACGTGATCGTGAATGGCACGTCGGCTGACGACGTTGTTGTCGTGGCAGAATCCTCCGGCGCCGTCATGGCCACGGGTTTGCCTTCGACCGTGAGAATCAGCGGTAGCGAGTCTGCCAGCGATCGAATGTCGATCAACATGTTGGCAGGCGATGATGTCATGGACGCTTCCGCCCTTCCGGCAGGCTTCATCTTGCTCACGTGCGACGGCGGCATCGACGATGATGTTCTCATCGGCAGCGGCGGCTCGGACACACTGTTGGGAGGCGATGGAGCCGACGTGATTATCGGCGGTCCGGGTTTTGATGTTATCGACGGCGGCCCGGGCGATGACGTGGAAATTCAGGACTGACCGGCGGAGCCGAGATTTCAATCTGCGAAACTGGCCGTTGAGCGTGTCTGAGAATTGTAGCGTCGGCCATCTTGGCTGACGTAGAGCCGGGCTTCCAGCCCGGCGGGATCCGCCTCAAAACCGCCAAAGCTCCCGATTTTTCAGGCAACCATCGGCATAGCGCCATTTTTCCGGGCGGCTGGAAGCCGCCCTCGACGGCCAGCATAGATGCTTGCCGCCACATCTTCAGACAAGCTCTGAGTAAAACGTCGTCACGCGGATTTCACGAATTGACGAAAACTCAATTCGTGAAAATTGGCGGAATTCGCGTAAACGCTTCTGGCATTCTCGTCCCGGCACGGCCGGTGGCGCGCCTTACGCGGTGACGGTCGTTTGAACTTCCGCCGGCTGCGGAACCGGAGCTGGCGGCGGCACGAGCGGTTTGCCTTGGGCTTCGGGCTCGCTTTCCTTCGCCTGCGTTTTGTGAAACTTCACGCTCACGATCTTGCTCACGCCGTGTTCCTCCATCGTGACGCCGTAAAGCACATCGCACATCCCGATCGTACGCTTGTTGTGTGTGATGATGATGAACTGCGAATCGTTGATGAAGCGCTGCAGCACACGGATGAACCGGTTGATGTTCGATTCGTCCAGCGGCGCGTCCAATTCGTCCAGCACGCAGAACGGACTCGGCTTCACCTGGTAAATTGAGAACAGCAGCGACACAGCCGTCATCGTCTGTTCACCGCCGGACAGCAACGAGATGGTCTGAAGCTGTTTGCCGGGCGGCTTGGCGACGATGTCGATGCCGCTTTCCAGCACGTCGTTCTCGTCCACGAGGATCAGGTCGGCTTTGCCGCCGCCGAAGACTTCAGTGAACATCGCCCGGAAGTTGTCGCGAATCTGCTCGAACGTCTGCTTGAACATGTCGCGCGTTTGCGTGTTGATCCGGTTGATCACTTCCAGCAGCTGCGCCTTGGCTTGGACGAGGTCTTCGTGCTGCTTGCTCAGGAACTGGTAACGCT
>CAMLLE010000128.1 GCA_946480555.1 uncultured Verrucomicrobia subdivision 3 bacterium | reverse complement strand
CATCGCTGTAGGAGGTGAGCACGAGCACCTTGGTGTTCGGAACCGTCTTCAGGATCTGGCGCGTGGCTTCCAAGCCGTTCAACAGCGGCATTGCCACATCCATCACCACGACGTCGGGTGGAGTCTTGCGCGCCATCTGGACGGCGACGCGCCCATTTTCAGCCTCACCAATGACTTCAATGTCTTCCTCCGGACGCAGGAGCGCTTTAAGTCCTTGGCGGACTACGGTGTGATCGTCAACGAGCAGCACAGAGATTTTTCTCATAGATTTGTTTTCCATTGCTTCTAGCAACGCCCCCCACTTCACAGAATAGGGTTTCGACCCCAAACCGCGGTGCGACGGCTCGATCCCAGGCCCTTTCTCGCCCGCCATCCCAATGAACCGCCCGGCCGATGGTGGGGATGCCCGGCCGCACGATGTCCCTACCCGCATCAGGTTCACGGAAAGAATTGCTCCCCTCACCTTCCGTCCCATTGCACGGCCTCAGCACATCCGCTAGCTTGCCGCGAATGCCGGACATCGTCCTCACCACGCTGAACGCGAAGTACATTCACGCTTCGTTCGGGTTGCGTTACCTGATGGCGAATCTCGGAGAACTCCAGCCGCGCGCATGCATCGCGGAATTTGACATCAACCAGCGCCCGCTCGATATCGCCGAGCAAATTCTCGCGCGCGCCCCGCAGATTATTGGCTTCGGCGTTTACATCTGGAACGTTACGGAAACTGCGGAAGTGATCAGCGCCATCAAGCGCGTGCGGCCCGACATCAAAATCATCCTCGGCGGGCCGGAAGTCAGTCACGAGCTGGAAACCCAGCCGCTCGTTCAGCTCGCCGATCACGTCATCAGCGGCGAAGCCGACCTGAAGTTCGCGGAAGTCTGCCGAGCGATTCTGAATAGCGAGACGCCGCTTCCCAAAATCATTCCCGCCCCCCTGCCCGTTTTCACGCAACTCACGTTGCCTTACGATTTCTACAACGCCGACGACATCGCGCATCGGATCATTTACGTCGAAGCTTCGCGCGGATGCCCGTTCACGTGTGAATTCTGCCTCTCGTCGCTCGATGTTCCCGTGCGACAGACTTCGCTTCCGGTGCTGCTTGATCATCTGCAGCGGCTGATCGATCGCGGCGTGACACAATTCAAGTTCGTGGATCGCACGTTCAACCTGAATCTGAACTTCAGCAAAGCGATCCTGGAATTCTTTCTGGAGCGATATCGGCCTGGACACTTCTATCACTTCGAGATGGTGCCTGATCGGCTGCCCGACGCGTTGCGCGAAGTGATCGCGAAGTTTCCACGCGGCTCGCTTCAATTTGAAGTTGGAATTCAGACGTTCAACCCCGAGGTCGGTGGATTGATCAAGCGCCGCCAAAACTACGATCGTTTGGAGGACAACTTTCATTTCCTGCGGCAGCGAACGGGTGTTCACCTGCACGCTGATCTGATCGTCGGTTTGCCCGGCGAAAGCATTGAAAGCTTCGCAGCAGGTTTCGACCGGCTCATCAAGCTGGTGCCACATGAAATCCAGGTTGGCATTCTCAAACGACTGCGTGGCACGCCGATTGTGAGGCACGATCAGGACTGGCAGATGGTGTACAGCGCGCATCCACCCTACGAGATTCTGCAGAACAAGCTGATCGACTTCGCGACCATGCAACGGCTCCGGCGCTTTGCGAAGTATTGGGATCTCGTCGGCAACAGCGGCAACTTCGTTGAAACGACACCGCTGCTCTGGGCCGAAGGCAGATCGCCGTTCGCTCAGGTTCTGCAACTCAGCGACTGGCTTTACGCGCGCACGCGCCGCACGGACAGCATCGCGCTGGTGAAATTGATGGAACTGCTTTTCGAGTTTCTCACGCACGAACTGAAGTTGAATCCCGAAACCGTCGCTCAGGCGCTTTGGCGCGATTACCAACGCGGCGGCCGCCATGACAAGCCCGGTTTCCTCAAAGATCATCTGCGCGAAGAGTTGCCGGTAAATCGTGCAGCTGCACCCACCTTGCCGAAACGCCAGGCACGCCACGCGGCTTAGCCGTTTCGCAAGCCACAGATGAAACATAGATCAACCACAGATGCGGAGGGCCTCCTGTAACTCGCAGCCGTCCGACTGAAAGCTGAAGACTGAAAACTGAGAGTTTCGTCCGTGGCTAAAGAACAAGTCCCCTTTGCTCCCCAACGCCCCGTTGCTATTCTGCCCATCCCATGTTTGACGCGCGGACGGATGAACTGAAACGGCTGCTGCCACAGGCCATGCTGCACGATTGGGTGCGGCTCGGCTGGCGGCTGGCTCGTGTTCTGCGCGCCCAGCATCACCAGGACAAACGCGACGCATTGCTTGATCGGCTGGCCGAAGAAGTTCGAAGTTCCATCGCCTTGCGCGAAGCACGACGCATCAACCTTCCGCAGATCAGTTATCCGCCCGCCCTGCCCATCACCGCACGCAAAGACGAAATCGTGGCCGCGATCCGGAACCATCAAGCAGTTGTGATCGCCGGCGAAACCGGCTCTGGTAAGACGACGCAGATTCCTAAGATGTGCCTGGAAGCGGGTTGCGGTGTTGAGGCTCAAATTGGCTGCACGCAACCACGGCGCGTCGCTGCGCTGTCCATTTCCCGCCGCATTGCCGAAGAACTCAACGCTCAATGGGGTCGCGAGGTCGGCTGCAAAATCCGCTTCGATGACCGTTCCAGTCCGCACACGTACATCAAGCTGATGACAGACGGCATCTTGCTCGCCGAGACACAGGGCGATCCCGATCTTTCCAGCTACAATGCGCTGATTATCGACGAAGCCCACGAGCGCAGCTTGAACATCGACTTCCTGCTCGGCTATCTGAAGACGCTGCTCGCGCGCCGCAAAGATCTGAAGCTGATTGTCACCTCCGCCACCATCGACACGCAGGCGTTTTCGCGGCATTTCGGCAACGCACCCATCATTGAAGTTTCCGGACGCGTGTATCCCGTTGAAGTGATCTATGCACCAATCGGGGCCGAAGACGACGAGGAGCGCGGTTGGGTCAAAGACCAACCGCAGCGCGCGAACGAACGCGAGTGTCCGGATGAGCCCACTTCGGCTGGTGCTGTCGCACACAGCCGCGCTCCGGGCGCGTTTGCCTTTTCGGTTCCGTGGATTAGCGCTGATAACATCTCCTACACCGACGCCGCCGTGCTCGCTGCCGAGCAGGTCATGTACGAAAGCAGCACAGGCGACATCCTGATCTTCATGCCGAGCGAGCGCGACATTCGCGAAACCGCCGATCAGCTCGAAGGCCGTTTCGCACGTGACGCCGAAATCATCCCACTCTTTGGCCGGTTGAGTTCCGGCGATCAGCAACGGGTCTTCGCGCCGTGCGCCGCGCGGAAGATCGTCATCGCCACCAACATCGCCGAAACCTCGCTCACCATTCCCGGCATCCGGTTCGTCATCGATTCCGGCCTGGCGCGCATGAGCCGTTACAACCCGCGCACGCGCACGAAGCGTTTGCCGATCGAAGCGATTTCCCAAAGCAGCGCCAACCAGCGCAAAGGCCGCGCGGGCCGCGTGCAGGAAGGCGTTTGCATCCGGCTCTATTCCGAAGACGACTTCAACGCCCGGACGCCCTTCACGCAGCCGGAGATCCAGCGCGCCAATCTGGCTGAAGTGATTTTGCGGATGAAAGCGTTCCGGCTGGGCAATATCGAAACGTTTCCATTCGTCCAGCCGCCGACGCCAGCCGCCATCGCCAGCGGTTACGCTTTGTTGCAGGAGCTCGGCGCGCTCGATGCCGAACGGGAACTCACGCCGCTTGGCCGCGATCTCGCGCGCCTGCCAATCGATCCAACCCTCGGCCGCATGTTGCTCCAGTCGCAGCACGAACACGCCACCCGCGAGTTGCTGATCATCGCTTCCGGCTTGAGCATTCAAGACCCGCGCGAACGTCCGCTCGATCAAAAGGACGCCGCGGCTGCCGCGCACAAGCGCTTCAGCGATCCCAAGTCCGATTTTCTTTCGCTGCTGAATATCTGGAACGCGGTTCATGACGAGTGGGAAAAGCTGCGCACGCAGAATCAGCGCCGGAAGTTCTGCCGCCAGCATTTTCTCTCCTACCTGCGAATGCGCGAATGGCAGGATCTTTACGCGCAGTTGCACGATGCGCTGGACGATCTCGGCACGCTGAAATTGAATGAGAGCAACGCCGCTTACGAAGCGATTCACCGGTCCATTCTCGCCGGATTGATCGGTCACGTGGCGCGCCGCGAGGAGCGCAACAGCTACAAAGCTTCGGGCAACCGGCTCGTTTCGGTGTTCCCGGGCTCGGCGCTTCATGTGCGCGGCGAACCGCAGAAGAAATTGCCGAAAGGCGCGAAACCACCGCCGCAGCCAAAATCGAATCAGCCGGAATGGATCGTCGCGGGCGAAATCGTGGAAACGTCACAGTTGTTCGCGCGCACGCTGGCGGGCATTGATCCGCAATGGATTTACCAGCTCGCGCCGCATTGCTGCAAAGTGGCGCATCAGAACCCGCATTGGAGCGCGAGTGCCGGACGCGTGCTGGCCGATGAAGTGGTAACGCTGAACGGGCTGGAAGTGCAACGGCGCAAAATCGCCTACGGAAACATCGATCCCGAGGAAGCGACGGCGATCTTCATTCGATCGGCGCTGGTCGAGGAAGACGTCGTCGGGAAAAAGCGGAAGGCGGAAAGCGGGAAAGCGGAAACGGATTTGCGCTTCGCATCTGCGGATAAGGACGACGAGCCGGAGCTGCCGGCGCAGTATGCGTTTCTGAAGCACAACCGCGCCGTTCGTCAGAAGATCGAAAGCTGGCGCACGCGCGTGCGTCGATACGACCTCGGCGATCTGGACGAAGCGCTCAGCGCTTTTTACGCGAAGCACATAGAGAACGTCTCGTCGCTCCATGAATTGAATCGCCTGCTTCGCGACCGCAACGATCCCAACTTCCTCTGCGTCTCCGAAGCGGAGCTGACCGGCGGCCAGTCGCTGGAATTCGATGCGGAGGCGTTTCCCGAATCCGTCTCGGTTTCCGGCCAGCCGCTCGGCGTGGTTTATTCCTATGCGCCCGGCGAGGAGCACGATGGCGCCACTGTTCAAATTCCCTTTTCCGTCGCAATCACCGCTTCGTCAGCAGAACTGGAATGGGCCGTTCCCGGTTTGCGCAGCGAGATGATTTCCGAACTGCTGCGCGCCCTGCCGAAGTCGATTCGCAAGGAACTGATGCCGCTGCCGCCGAAGGTGGAGGAGATCGTTCGCGATTTTCAGCCCCAAGGTTCGGCGTTCCTGCGCGAACTTGCGGTGTTTCTGCATCGCAAATACGGCGTCGCCGTCGCCGAAACCTCCTGGCCGGCGAACGCCCTGCCGGCGCATCTGCGTCCGCGCGTGGAGATCATCGATGAAGCGCGCAAGACGCTCGGAGCCGGTCGGGATCTGAATCAACTGCGCGATCAGCTCAAGTCGGCACAAGTCAGTGCCAGTGCGAAAGTGCAGTCGAATGCATGGAACCGAGCCACGCAGAAATGGGAACGCTTCGGAATCGCGGACTGGAACTTCGGTGATCTGCCCGAGCGAATCACCGTAAGCGAGGAGAATGGCCTGCCGGTTTACGCCTGGCCCGGATTGGAAACAGAGAACGGCGCAGTGAATCTGAAGTTGTTTCGGAATCCCAACACCGCGCGCGATGCGAGCCTCGCCGGGGTGCAACGCCTGGTCGAGTTGGCGATTCAGCGTGACCTCGGCTGGCTGGAAAAGGACTTGCGCGCACTGAACAGACTTGAGTCGCTCTTCGCTCCGCTCGGCAATGGCGAGCAACTGCGCGAGCAGGCACTGAATCATTTGCGCCGCCACGTTCTCCCACAAGAACCGCTGCCTACACTCGCGCGCGCGGCGTTTGATTTGGCGGTGGAGCAGTCGCGCAAGCGCCTCCCGGGGCTGGCCCAGCAATTCATGGATCGGCTCGAGGCGGGTTTGAAGGTGTATCAACAAGTGCGGCAAAAGCTCGGAGTGGCGGCGGTTTCGCCGAAGCCAGCAGCCTCGCGAACGCTGAACGATCTGAGCCAGCTGGGTCAGATGGCAAAGCCCGCCGCGAGCAGCAATCCGTTCACAGCCGAGTTGAACACCGTGGCCGGACCGGAGTTTCTGGAACGGATTTCGTACGAACGCCTGCCGCACTTGCCGCGCTATTTGAAGGCGCTGCTCACGCGCATCGAACGCGCGCGGCTGAATCCCGTAAAAGATCAGGAACGCCAGCGGCAACTCACCCCTTACGCAGAAACGTTGCGAAAACTTCAGGCAAATCCACCGGAATCCGCAGCGGCGCGCAATGAGTTGGAAACGCTTCGCTGGATGATTGAAGAGTTCAAAGTTTCCATTTTTGCGCAGGAACTCGGGACGGCAATTCCCATTTCGGCCAAGCGGCTGGATGAGCAGCTCGAAAGGATCCGCACCAGCTAACGCCAGTTGGTTTGAATTTGGAGCGGTTACCAGATCCGACAACCGCGGAGACGCGGAGACGCGGAGCAATCAAAATAGGGCTTCCTCCGCGCCTCTGCGCCTCTGCGGTGAGATGATCCGGAAATGAATTTGGAGAAACGCTATAGACGGAGTGTTCGCAGAAGCAGAATCAAGCGCAATCTCGTGAAAAACCGCGCTTTTGCCTGCTGAAAACTTTTCAGGAGAATTTCGTACTTTCGCTTGAAACCCCAATGAAAGCCCGATATTCCTCTGCGCATGGCTAAAGCTCTAACTAAATCACAAATCGCCGCCTCTGTTGCGGAAACCGTTGGTCTGACCAAAAAACAAGCGACTGAAACGATCGAAGCGCTCGTCGCTCTCGCTTACAAAAACGCGAAGAACACCTTCACCATTCCGGGCCTCGGCAAGCTGGTGCTCGTCAATCGCAAGGCCCGCATCGGCCGCAATCCTGCGACTGGCGAACAGATCAAGATCGCCGCGAAGCGCGTGGTGAAGTTCCGCGTGGCGAAAGCCGCGAAGGACGCGATCCTCGGCGCGAAGTAAGCCCACGGTTGATTCACGATTTTCAGGCGGAGGTTTTCCTCCGCCTTTTTTATTTTCCGGCGGGCCGCGTCCTTGAACCGCTGAAAGCCAAGTCTCCACGCACGCCGCTGTTCCATTGTCGGCGACTACCCGCGCGAGCCGACGCACCCATCCAAATCTCGCACCGCCCGAATCTGGCCTTGCCAACAAATTTCCCGTTTTCCACAGTCTGCTTCATGCAATCTCATGAACTGCTCCGGGAGGTGCTTCAGAAAACCAGCGCCAAACACGTGGCGGCGGAACTCGGGCTCTCGCTGTCCATGATCTACAAATGGGCGGAACCCGATGACGGCACCGGCAGCGGCACGGCGAATCCTCTCGATCGCGTGGAAGCGTTGCTGCAATGCACCAACGACCGGCGGCTCGTGCAATGGATCTGCCAGCGCGCGGGCGGTTTCTTCATCCTTAATCCGAAAACCAACAAACCGCATCCCTCGTATCTGATTCCCGCCACGAACGAAATCGTGCAGGAGTTTGCAGACCTCCTCGCGGTGATCGCCACCGCGGCCGCGGACAATCACATCAGCCAGAAGGAAGCCACCACCATTCGCGCGCGATGGGAGGAGTTGAAATCTGTCACCGAAGGTTT
>CAMLLE010000127.1 GCA_946480555.1 uncultured Verrucomicrobia subdivision 3 bacterium | reverse complement strand
AACACCAACTTGCCGGCGTAGGCATCGGTCCAGAGCTTGAACGCGAGCGAACAGAACTTGTTGTTGTCGTTCGCCTCAACGGTAACGACGTTTTCAGTTCCCGGCTCGGTGCCTTCCGCCGCCGGAATGTCCAGCGGGCTGGGGAGGTAATCGACAACCGCGTCAACCAAAACCTGCACGCCCTTCTTCTTGAACGCCGTGCCGCACAGCACAGGAACGAGCTCGATCTTGCACGTGAGGCGGCGAATGGCAGCCTTGAGCACAGCTGCTTCGATCGGTTTGTCTTCCAGCACGAGGTTGGCGATCTCGTCGTCCTTGTTGGAAACGGCATCGATCAACTCCGCGAGCGCTGCCTTCGCGCGTTCCTGATGTTCCGGCGCGATGTCGCGGATTTCGTAATTGAGACCTTCGTTGGCTTCGGTCGGTCCCCAATAAATGGTCTTCTGGTTGACGACGTCGATCACCCCTTCAAAACCAGTTGTGACCGGCTTGCCTTCGGATTCGGTAGGGCCCTGGCCCAACGGCAGGAAGATGGGGAAGGCATACGCTTTGAGCTTCGTGCGCATGTCGTTCAGCGCGTTTTCGAAGTTCGCGCCGGTGCGGTCCATCTTGTTGACGAACGCGATGCGCGGAACCTTGTACTTGGTCGCCTGGCGCCAGACGGTTTCAGACTGCGGCTGCACGCCTGCAACACCGCAGAAGACCGCGACAGCGCCGTCCAGGACGCGCATCGAACGCTCGACTTCAGCCGTGAAATCCACGTGTCCAGGAGTGTCGATGATGTTGATGCGATGCGGAACGTCTTTGTAAGCCTTGTAGATCTTGTCTTCGCCAGGCTTGGCGCATTTCTGCGTCCAGAAGCAGGTCACAGCCGCGGAAGTGATCGTGATGCCGCGTTCCTTTTCCTGCTCCATCCAGTCCGTCACCGTATTGCCGTCATCGACGTCACCGATCTTGTGAATGAGACCGGTGTAAAAGAGGATACGCTCGGTCGTCGTGGTTTTGCCGGCGTCGATGTGTGCGGCGATGCCGATGTTGCGCGTCCGCTCCATCGTGTATTGACGATTGGGCGAATTGACTGGTTTGGCTTCCGGTGCTGCTTGCATGTTCTAAAATCGTTGACTCGTTAAACTGCTGAACCGTTGATTCGCACTTTCGCTCCGGTTGACCGACGATTCAACGGCTCAACGGGTTCAACGGACAGACCCGTTGAATGTGAAAAACGCCCCGACGAAAAATATTTCTCGGGGCGCCTTGAAACTCCAAAGACTACCAGCGGAAATGCGCGAACGCCTTGTTGGCCTGGGCCATCTTGTGCACTTCGTCCCGCTTGCGGATCGCGTTCCCCTGTCCCTGATACGCTTCCATGATTTCCGCGGCGAGCGCGTCCTTCATCGGCGTGCCTTTGCGGGCATCGGCGAAATCCACCAGCCAGCGCATGGCGAGGGCGAATTGACGGTCTGTCGCCACTTCGACCGGCACCTGATAGGTGGCGCCACCGACGCGACGGGCCTTCACTTCGAGGCGCGGCTTGGCGTTGTCCACCGCACGCTGAAGCACGTCCAGCGGATTGACGGTCGGATTCTTTTCCGCCAGGCGGTCGAACGCGCCGTAAACGATGCGTTGCGCGGTGCTCTTCTTGCCGCTGATCATCACGGTGTTCACGAGGCGCGAAACCAGCGTGCTGTTAAACTTCGCATCCTTCTGGAGCGGGCGGCGTGTCGCTTGTCTTCTACGGGACATACTTAATTCGTTGAACGGTTAAATTGAATCGTTACTTCGCGGCTGGCTTCGCTTCCTTCGGACGCTTCACGCCGTATTTCGAGCGGCTGACGCGGCGCTTTTCCACACCGGCGGCGTCGAGCGTGCCGCGAACGATATGGTAACGGACGCCGGGCAGATCCTTCACACGACCGCCGCGCACGAGCACGATGGAGTGTTCCTGCAGGTTATGGCCTTCGTCCGGAATGTAAGCGATGACTTCGTAGCCATTGGTCAAACGGACCTTGGCCACTTTGCGCATCGCGGAGTTCGGCTTCTTGGGCGTGCGGGTCATCACCTGGATGCAGACACCGCGCCGGAACGGCGAGTTCTCCAAAGCGGGGGACTTGGACTTGTAGCGAATCTTGCTACGTCCTTTGCGAACTAATTGATTGATCGTCGGCATTTGAAATTCGTTTTCCGCTCTCTTTATTCCGGGAGAAACGGAGCGCGGAATATAGCAAAGGCACTTTTCGTTGCAACTACATTCTCCGCGATTTCAAGAGGTCGTTGCATTAAACCACAAAATGCGAGTTTTCAAGGGCTGGAATCAGATCGAAATCGCGGGCGCTCGACGGAGCAGTTGTGCGGAGAAGCCCCTTCAGGTGGGAATTTCGCGCTGAACCCAGGAGGTGGCGTATTGGGTCAGCTCACCGGCATCCTTGAGATTGAGCTTCCGCTTAATCTGTTCGCGGTAGTATTCGATCGTCTTGATGCTCAGATGCAGTTCCGCGGCGATTTCGCGCGTCTTCTTCCATTGACCGATCAACCGGAACACTTCCATTTCTCGATCACTCAGATTCTTAACCGGCGATTCCTGGATGCTGTTGCTGGAACCGCGAATCTGCTGCTGCAACAACCGCGCCGCCAGCGCGTCACTGACGTAAACCGTTCCGGAAAGCACGCGGCGGATGGCGGTGAGAATTTTCTCCAGCGCCTCTTCCTTCATCAAATAACCCAGCGCGCCGGCGCGAAAGGCGATTTCCGCGTAAATGGATTCGTCGTGGCCGCTGACGACCAGCACCGGCAGCTTGGGATACTGCGCCTTGATGTTGCGCATCAATTCCAGGCCGCTGCTGTCCTTAAGGGAAATGTCGGCAATGACGAGATCGGGTTTCAGTGCGGTGATGGCATCCAATGCCCGGGAAGCGCTCTCCTCTTCGCCACAAACGATCAGGTCTGCCTGGTTGTTGATGACCTGAGCAATCCCGAAACGCACGATCGCGTGATCATCCACAATCAGGATGCGCGTTTTCCCGTTCTTGGCTTCTCGCTGTTTTTGGGCAGCCATGCTCAGTCGTTCCGGTTCTCCTGCATTAGTTCTGACGAACCGCGGCATTCTGCAACAATCGCAAGCTTCTGCGCAACTGCTTTGACTGGCGCAACCGGCGCGGATACAGCAGGAAACCCAAACGCACCCACAGTCACGGAAAATTACAATGCAGCCCGCACCCGCGACTCACCGGCGCACGACTTGCCGCGGCGCACGGACCTTCAGCGCTCTGCCTGTGTAATGCACAACGGCGTCAGGTTCAGCGGTGGTCGGAATGCCTGCGCCATGGCCAGGTGCCACCCAGACGATGCGGAACGCCCGCTCCTTCAGCATTCCCGGAAAAGCCCCCTGGCGCCTGCCGATCTCCAGCAGCTGCTTCGTTTCATTCCAATTGAAGACAATCGTCGCGTGAACACCCCGTTCATAGTTGTAGTTGTCGCCTTCATCTTCGTAGAGCGTGAACGCTCCGTCGGCGCCGCGATAGACTCGCAGTTCAATGGGATCAACACTTTCCGCCGCGAACTGGATTGAAGGTCCGTAGGGAACAATTGAACCGGCGCGGACATACAGCGGCATCGTCTGGATCGGCGCACGCGCTTCGATCCATTGTCCGCCTCGGAGCTTCTCGCCCGTCCAGAAATCGGTCCAAACCGTGCCCTCGGGCAAATACACCTTGCGCGCAGCGGTTCCCTCTTTCATCACCGGACAAGCCATGAAGCCTGGTCCGAAGAGGAATTGATCGCCGATGTTGAAGACATTGGTATCCGTTCGGAAATCCATCACGAGCGGGCGCATCATCGAGGCATTGGCGCTCGTGACCTGCCACGACACGGAATAGATGTACGGCAGCAGGTGGTAACGCAGACGGTCATAATCGATGAGGATTCTCTGCGTTGCCTCCGGAAAGCGCCACATCTCCTTGGGTTTGCCGGTGCCGTGGACGCGGAACATTGGACAGAACGCCCCGAACTGAAACCAGCGTGTGAACAGCTCCGCGTATTTCGCATCGGCCGGATCGCCGCCAAAGAATCCGCCAATGTCGGTATTCCAATACGGAATGCCCGTTGCGACAAAGTTCAAGCCCGCGGGCACTTGTTGATTGAACACCTGCCAGTTTCCATGCGTGTCGCCGGACCACGTCACGGCGCTGTTGCGTTGCTGCCCGGTGAAGGCGGAGCGTGTCAGCAGGTAAACGCGCTTGTCCGAGGTCTCCTCACGCTGGCCTTCATAAACGCCGCGGGTGTGGAAAAGCGGATAGGCATTGAACACTTTCGCGCCAGGCCCCGAACCGGTCATCAGCTCGCGCATCTCGCCCCACTTGCCGCCGAGCTCCGCTTCGCTGGCATCCATCCACCAGCCGTCAAAGCCGCGTGGAAGAAGATTTTGCGAAAGGAATTTCCAGTACAACCGCCGTCCTTCGGGATGAAAAGGATCGTACCATTTGCCGCGGCCCGGGGGATAGACGTTCGGATAAACGGGCGGATAGATTGCGCCCGCCTTTTCCAGTTCGGCGAGATTCGAAAGTCCAAGATCGAATCGCGGCCAGATGGAAACGATGATGTGCGCGTTGGCTTCGTGAACCGTCTTCACCATGGCCGTCGCATCCGGAAAACGGTTCGTATCGAACTCGTGCGAACCCCAGCCGCCGTTCGTCCAGTATTGCCAGTCTTGAATGATGCCATCGAGCGGGATGCCGCGGCGGCGATACTCCGCCACCACCCCGAGAATCTCCCTCTGCGTTTCGTAACGTTCGCGGCATTGCCAGAAGCCCCACGTCCATTTTGGAAACAGCGGCGCGCGCCCGGTGAGCCTGCGATACGACGCCACCACGTCGTTCAGATCCGGCCCGTAAACGAAATAGTAGTCGATGGCGTCAGCCGCCTCGGAAATCCATTTCAGCGATGCCTTGTCCGTCGCGCCAGCATCGACATCGGTCACGGCCGGATTGTCCCAAATCAGACCGTAGCCGCGGCTGGAAATCAGGACGGGCACGGCGACGATCCGGTTCTCCTGCTGCAGGTGAAGTTTGGCGCCGCGATAGTTCATCGGGGCGTCCGGATGCTGGCCGAGACCGTAAATCGCTTCGTCGGGCGGAAGCTCAAACACCTGTTCACTCCGGAGCGTGTCGATCATTCCCACCTTGGCCGGTGTGAGCGCTTTTCCACCGCCCACCTTCTCCGCAAGGACGATGTTTCCCTCCCGGTCGCAGAACGTAACGGCACCAGTGGTGCGATCGATCCGAACCGTCAGCTTCTCCGTGCGCAACGCGAGTTCGTCCCGCTTGTCCGTCAGTTTCCACTTCGTCTTTCGTGGCTCCGCGATCACCGAGAAGCTCCTGGAATCCGGCAGCGCGTCGCTGGCCGAATAGGTCAGTTGAATGACCTCCGGCGCGAATATGCGCAATCGCAGCACGCCCGGATTCATCCTGAGCGTGATGCCGTCTGCGCGTCTGGAGACGGACGAAACGGCGATCGGTGCGGCGCTGGAAGCCGTGGCGAATCCGCCGACTAACAGTGCGAAGATGAATAGCGAACGGATTCTCATCAGTTGAAATGGGAGTCGATGTTTGAGTGACGACGAACCGGTTTTGGGTGTTCGGATCAACGCTTCTCGCCCGCGTGTTCAATCAGCCATTGGGCGTCGGCCTGGTTTTGCGCGCCCCAGCCCGCGGCACCGTTGGCCGGACCATTCCAGTTCGGCACCGGAGCTTTCAGCGATCGCCATTTGTGCATTTCTGCGTGACCGTCGGCAAATGCCACACCGCTGGAACGGTTGTGGTAGGTCGCGGGAATGTCATTCAACCGAAAGCCATTCACCGTGCTGGAATAGTCCACGCGGAAGAGCGCGTCGTTGATGCTGTTGTCGTCTTCATCGATGATTACGAAATAGTCCGACGGGCGCGTGATGCTGGAAATCTTGGTGAACGTTTTGAAGTTCCCGCCAATGCCGGTCCAGGGCGGAGTCGGCAGGTAGCGTCCCGCGTTGTCGCACAAGCCCATCGTCGAATTCATCGAAACGCCGCGCAGCATGTCTTTCTTCGTGTTGCCCGTGCATTTGTAGAGGCCGCGGCTCTTGGTGTAGGGAAACAGGAGCGCGTTTTCGATGTAGTTGGGATTGTTGCGGTCGGGCACCACCTGCATGTCGCCGGTCGCCCACGCGTAACGCACGTCATTGCCGGCGCCGCTCACTGGATTGAGCACCAGGTTGTCCTTGAAGTCGCTCGAATACATCTGCCACGCGAGGACGAATTGTTTGCCGTTGTTGACGCAGCGGATGCCCTGCGCCTTGACCTTTGCCTTGCCCAGCGCGGGCAGCAGCATGGCCGCGAGAATGGCGATGATGGCGATCACGACCAGCAGTTCGATCAAGGTGAATCCGGAAACGGAACGGGAAGCTTTTGACTTTCGGAGCATACGGAACAGTGAATGGGTGTTGGGTTGAATCAGAACTGCGGCCGGCCGCCCAACCCTGAGACGGCCGGCCGCATTGAGAGGTGGCTACTGCAGACGATAAAACTTCGCACTGCCGGAGATCGCATCCACGGCTGAGTTCGTGCCGCCCGAGCTGGTGATGGTCAGGCCCGCCGCAGACCACGGTCCCAGCACGTTCGTGCTGCTCATCAACGCCTGGCTGCCGCCCGCTGCCCAAGCCAGCAGCACCTGCGTGGCGCTTGATCGTGAGATCGACAGCGACGGCATTGACCCGCCGGGTACGACTTCAGCCCAGCTGCCGCCGATGCGGATTTCGTCGTAGTTCATGTTGAAGTCCGTGTTCAACGTGACGGAGTTGAACGTGAAGAGATTTGCCGACGCGACACCGGATGGAACCGCTGGCGGGTTCGGTCCGGCAGCCGGATTCGCATAGAACGAAACGGTGACCAACTCGCCCGCGACGGTTGGGAAATCCAGACGATAAACCAGCAATGTTGTGTTGGTGCTTGGCGCAGTGCTGTTGACGAACCCGGTGTGACCGGCGCCCGGTCCCGTGAAACCCCATTTGCCGTTGTTCGGAGTTGTAGTGTCCAGACCCATGAACAGTCCGCCGAGGTTCACGCCGGCGACCTGGGGCGTTTCTGGAAACGCACCCTGAATCAGGAAACTGACCCACACCGTTCCGCCGCCCACGCCGCCGTAATTGCCGGACGACAATTGCAGCGAACGCGTCGCATTGCCGGAACCGCCGACCACCGGACCGACGATTGTGGCGAAGTTGCTCGATGTCATCAAACCGGCATACGTGAGTCCCGGGCCTGCAACGCTTCCGCCACCGGTCCATGCATTCACATCGAAACCAGTTCCTCCCATCTGTCCGGGCAAGCCTTCGGGAATCGCTTCGTATTCGAACGGTTCATACGCGGACACCTGTGAGGCGATCGCGAGCGACGCCATGTTCACGGTGGAATTGGAAATCACGGTGAGGTTTGCCACGCCGGAGGAGAGCGCGCGCACGTTGAAGCTCAGGACGTTCGTTGAACCTGCGCCAAACGTGAGCGACGTGAGTTCCGCGTTGGTGGCACTGATGCTGAACGCGGCGGGATTATCGTTTGAAATCACCATCGAAATCGGCCGCGGCGTGCTGGCGGGAATCGTCACCGTGACGGGTGTGTCCT
>CAMLLE010000126.1 GCA_946480555.1 uncultured Verrucomicrobia subdivision 3 bacterium | reverse complement strand
GCTGACGAACAAATACGCCGAAGGCTATCCGAAGAAGCGCTGGTACGGCGGTTGTGAAAACGTGGACCAGGTGGAGCAACTGGCGATCGACCGCGCGAAGAAGCTCTTCGGCGCCGAGCACGCCAACGTCCAGCCGCATTCAGGCTCCGGCGCGAACATGGCGGTCTATTTCGCCATGCTGAAGCCGGGCGACAAAATGCTGACCATGGATCTCAGCCACGGCGGCCATTTGACCCACGGCAACAAGGCGAATTTCTCCGGCAAGTTCTTCGAGATCGTTCATTACGGCGTGCGCAAGGAAGACGAGCGGATTGATTACGATCAACTCGCGCGCATGGCGCAGGAACACCGGCCGAAGATGATCACCGTCGGCGCCAGTGCCTACCCGCGTGTCATTGATTTCAAGCGCATGGGCGAAATCGCCCGCGAAGTTGGCGCGCTTCTACTGGCGGACATCGCGCACATCGCGGGACTGGTCGCGGCCGGAATTCATCCCAGCCCGATCGAACACGCGGATTTCGTCACGACCACCACGCACAAGACCCTCCGCGGACCGCGCGGCGGGTTGATCATGTGCCGCGAGAAATATTCGAAGGAAATCGATTCGCAGACGTTCCCGGGAATCCAGGGCGGACCACTGATGCACGTCATCGCTGGCAAAGCCGTCTGTTTCCAGGAAGCTCTGCAACCCAATTTCAAGGCATACCAACAACAGATCGTGAAGAACGCCGCTGCGCTGGCCGAAGGCATGAAGCGAAACGGATTCCGATTGATCAGCGGCGGAACGGACAATCACCTGATGCTGGTGGACGTGGGAGCGAAAGGGTTGACTGGTAAAGATTGTCAGATCGCGCTGGACGAGGCGGGCATCACGACGAACAAGAACACGATTCCGTTTGAGACCCGCTCGCCTTTCCAGGCCAGCGGCGTCCGGCTCGGCACTCCAGCTGTCACCACCCGCGGCATGAAGGAGCCGGAGATGGCTGCAATTGCGGACATGATCAGTGAAGTGCTGATGGACATTAAGAACGTGGATACGTTGTCGAAGGTCCGCCAGCGCGTGCGCGAATTGACCGCGAAGTTCCCGCTGCCGTATTGATCCACTGGTGTGCGGGCGGCTCCTCCGCGTGAAGCAGAAGCTAGGCGCGGTCAGCGACACACGGCGCGCCCGGAAAAGCGCGCCGCAACGGGATTGGACGTTTATGAAATGTCTGCGGAGGAGAAACGAGCTTGGCGCCATCCGGCCCCTGGATGTCGCCGCAATCCTCTGCATTCTCGGGGTGCTGGCTTTCGTGACCCTTGCCGGTGGCGCACAACTCAAGCAACGGGCGTTTAGAACGAATTGCCGGGAGAATCTGCAAAAGATCGGCGGGGCTCTTCAGTCGTATGCGAATGACAACCAGGACGCGCTCCCCGATTGCCGCCTTTCCAACTTCGCCGGTCCGCAGTGGCCCTGGGACATTCACACGAACCTGACCACGATTCTGGAAAAGAACGGCGCCGGACGGGAGCAGTTTTACTGTCCCGCGAATCTTGAGATGAACGATGACCGGCACTGGAACTTCTGGAAGAACGATCCCAGTCCGATACGGGTAATCGGCTATCCAATGCTGCTGCCCGGTGTCCGCCAGGTGCCGCGCAATCTCTGGCGCGCCAGCCTGAAGGGAGCCGGCAAGACCGCGGAAATGGAACTCGCCTTCGACGCCACCGCCTGCATGGACGATGATTTCAGCCGCATCACTGGCATTTGGACGGATCGCAGCAATCACATTCGCAAGAACGGCGCCCAGGGTGGGAATATTCTCTTCCTGGATCTGCATGTGGCCTGGCGCGATTTCGATCAAATGGAACCGCGCTTCCGCACCATCGGTCCGAACGGATTCGTGGAATGGAATTTCTGAAGTGAAACAGAGGCCTTCGTCGCACCGCTATTGTTGGGACCAGGTGCGAAACTGGTAATGTCCCGAACCAATTTCGAAGATCACCTGATCTCCCAGAACCCGAACATTGGTCACGCCGCTGACGTCGGGGAGCCTTCGCCCACTTTCGCGAATCTGTTCCGTTGAATGTGCCGGAAGAAAGATCGTGGCGCGCGTGTTGGCGGGAATTGTGACGTCGAGTTCGAAGGCATTCTCCGACCGGCGCCAATGGCTCGCGATTCTGCCGCGAACGGATTCATAACTCGCACGCGCCCAGGTCAGGTCGCCGACAGGCTGCGGCTTGATGACGATGTGCTTGAAGCCGGGGCCGCTCAGGTCGCAGTCGATTCCGGCCAGGTCCTTGTAAAACCACTCCGTGATGTGCCCGAGCATGAAATGATTGTGCGACGTGGTGAGGTTGGCGTCCCATGCCTCCGTCAGGCTCGTCTCGCCCTTCTTCAGCATGTAACCGTAGCCGGGTTTTTCGTCCTGGTTGATCATGCGATAGATCACGTCTGAACGGCCGTTCTGCGCCAGCGCCTGAAGCAGGAAACGGAAGCCGATGTCGCCGGCGGTCATCAGGTAATCGCGTGATTCCAGATCCTTGACGAGCGCGTCCAGCACGACGGAACGATGCTGCGGCTCCACCATCCCGAGGACGAGCGGCAGGGCGTTCGCGCATTGAGAACCGGTGGCGTAACTACCGTTGTCGGCATTGAAGAACTGCCGGTTGTAACTCGTGCGAATCGCAACGGCGCGCCGGGCGAAATGCTTCGCGTCGTCGGTTTGGTTCAGAAGCTTCGCGGCTTCCGCGAGGATTTGCGCATCGTGAAACAGAAACGCCGTCGCAGTCACCGGCGGCGGTGTGTGTTGCGGCGCGCCGGATTTCTTCGGGCCGAGATCGAACCAATCGCCAAGGCCCTGCGAAAGAATGTTGTTCGTCGCGAGGCCTTCCAGATACGTGAAGTAGCGCTTCATTCCGGCGTAATGCGTGCGTAGAAGATCGAGATCGCCGCAGAATTGATACTGCTGCCACGGCACGATGATGAACGCGCTGCCCCACTCGGCGGCGCTGCGGAACGCGCCTTTGAACTCGGTGAACTCGGGCGCAATGTTCGGCACAAGGCCGTTGTCGAGCTGGGCGTCGGCCATGTCATTCATGCCCTTCGTGAACATGCGAGCCGTGTCAAACTCGTACCGGATGGAAGGACCATTCAGATGGTATTGCTCCAGCCAGCCGAGCTTTTCGCGATGCGGGCAATCGGTGAGAACCGAAACCATGTTCGCGCGCTGCGCCCAGCGGACGAGTTCGCGAATGCGGTTGAGCCGCGGATTGGAACATTCGAAGTCGCCGGTGAAGGCTACGTCGGCATGGATGATGACGCCTTCGAGAGATGTGATTTGTAGGGCAGGCTTTGCAGCCCGCCAGTCGGCGGGGCTTTCGAGCCCCGAGTCGTTGCGTGTTGAATTGGATTGGGAACTGGCGACTGGAACGCCGCCAGAACCGGCAGGCTGGAAAGCCTGCCCTACGCTGGTTGCGGCCGGGTTGAGGGTCGCTTCAAGATACCTGCAACCGACATAATAAAACTGCGGAAACCACTCTTCCTCCGCGTCCGTTGCCTTCGTGAATTCCCACCAGGAAAGCCCGCGATTGGTGCTGCCCATGGTGGAACGCTGGATCGAACCGTCGGCGTTTACTACTTCCGCTGGAATCAAACGCACGGTGCTTCCCGCCGGACCGGCAACGCGAAGTCGCGGAATGTAAGACGTGTTCTGCCCGAAATCGAAAACGCTTTTGTTTTCAGCGAGGCGCTTCTCGGCAATAGGTTTGCGAACTTCAATCGCGCGAATCGGTTCGACCGATGCGCTGTGGCCGCGCAGGTCGCCGCCCGGACGGACGACATGAACTGCGAGTTTCCATTCCCGATCATTGAAGCCCGGTTTGTCCCAGCCGATCGGATTCAGCCGAGCGTCGTGATCTTCGCCGCCGAAGATGCTGTTGTATGTGATCGGCCCAGGATGCGTTCGCCATGAGGGATCGGTGACAATTGTCTCGCGACTGCCGTCCGCGAATTCCAACTCAAGCTGCGCAATCGCCCGCAATGGACCGAATGAACCGGTGAACTTCGCAAAGCGATTACGCCGCACGACGTGATACATGCCGTTGCCGAGCGTGATGCCAATGGCGTTGGCGCCAGATTGCAGCTGCGCGGTGACGTCGTGTGTGTCGTAGAGAATCGTGTCGTTGTAATCCGTCCAGCCGGGCGAGAGCAGATCCTTGCCGACTCTGCGGCCGTTGAGATTCAGTTCGTAATGGCCAAGACCGGAAATGTGAATGGTGGCGCGCTTCAGGCCGGGTTTGATCTGAAACTCTTTCCTGAGCAACAGCGCTTCACTCGTGGCTTGGGCGCAGATCCAGCGTGCCAGCCAGCCTGCGGGCGGGGCGTCTTGCGAGACGTTTCCAAGCTGCGGCAGAATTCCCATGGTCCACTTCGAAGCAGGGCCCCAGTCGGAAGCCGTGCCCGAGCGATCCCAAACGCGAAGTTTCCAGAACACTTCCTGCGAAGATTTCAATTCCTTGCCTGCATAACGAATGTGCAGTGTTTCATCTGAATTTACTTTGCCACTGTTCCAAAGATCGGCTTGTCCTTCGTTGAGCAGTTCAGTCGAACTGGCGGCAAGGATTTGATACGCGGTTTGGAACTGAGCGCGCTCTGCACTCTGCACCTGCCAGGAGAGACGTGGATTGGGGACATCGATGCCCAGCGGATTCGGCGAATACTCACATCTGAGATTTGCCGGAACGAGCGCGGCAGAAGCGGAGAGACTGAACAGAAGAAAGCAAAGGAGAATCAAAGTGCAACGGGGAGCGCAGGCGTCCCGCCTGCTGTTTTTGGCGTCCCGCCAAAAACGTTCGAGCGCATAATCCAACGAAGTTCGGTTCTTCCTCTTGCGTCGCAGATCCAGCCGGCGGGACGCCGGCTGGTGCAACCGGGACGGTTGCGCTCCCCATTTTGACTTCGCGTGAGGCTGAGTTGTCACTGTGTGATTCATTTCTTCAGCAAGTCGCGAAACGCGGGTTGCAGACCGGCGTTGTTGCGGATTTCATCCGACACCATCGAACCATTGTTCTCCCAAACGTTTCCGGGACCGTTCGCGTTCTTCAGAAACCGTTCTTCCGGGCACCAGTTGTCGCGCACAGTAATGTGTGACGAACCCTCGTCGAGGTAGAGATAAAACCAATGCTCTGGATCGGCGGCGTAAGAGCTCATGCGGATGCTGTGAACTGAGTTGCTCGCGATCAAGGTTCCAGGCTGCGGTGAGAGCGTGTAGATGCCCGCAGTGTCACCCATCCACTTTGCAACATGATGGATGTGATTCGCTACAATGCGATTGTCGCGCATACAGTTAGCGGCCTTGTTCCAGCCCCAGCCGACGCTGATGCCGGTGTAAGACGTGTGACTGACTTCGTTGTGCTCGATCGTGATCTCGCGCCCGTAGCCCGCCAGGATTCCCACGCAGCCCCACTCTTCGTTCGCGGTGTCCGTCACAAGATTGTTGGCGATGCGATGGCCCGTGGCGATGACGCGTTCGTCGGTGGGGTTGTAAGGCCGATGTGTTTCAAATCCGGGATCGGCGAAGTGGCCGAGCTGAATTCCATTTCCACCGATGTCACGAAACACGTTTCCCTGGATCGCGAAGTCGCGGGTGCCGCCGTGGACGTCCAGGCCCGACATGGCGAGGTGCTCGAAAGTGCAACGCTCGAAGTTGATATGGCTGGCGTTCTTTGCTGAGACGGCGCCAGGCGCGCGGCCGAGCCAGGCTTGATTGTCCAAACCCGCCGAGTGATCGATCGTGCCGGGCGGTTTCAATTTGTAGGCGTCGAGAAGGTACATGCCGGCCTGAAGCGGTACGTGGCCCTGGAGGGACGGACGCATCCAGGTGGTGTGCGCGAAGCGAATGCCGCGAAACGAAATATGCGACACGGGATCGTCGAGCGCGCCTTCGATTTGAACCAGTGTTTCGAAGGCTGGCGCGATGATCGTCGCGGTATCGAGATCTTCGCCGGCTCGCGGCCAATAATAGATGCGCCCACCGGGATGCTCCTGAAACCACTCACCCGGCTGATCGAGAAACTGGATCGCGTTGGCGAGGAAGAATGGCGCGCCGTTGCTGGACATCACGGGCTGCGGCCAGGGATGTTCGAATTGCAACTGCGATTCGGGTTCGTGAAACGTGACGCGCGTTTGCGCTTTGAAGGTCTCCCGCGACTTCAGGCGGCAGATCGCGATTTCCCATTGCTGATGAAAGATCATTTCGACGCCGGACGGGTCTTCGACTCCGGCGATGGATGATGTCGGAAGGATGGCGAATTGGTTGGTGCGATCCCACGCCATCATGCGGTCGAGTGCGCCGTTGGGATTCCGTGCGCGAACGGCTTTTCGATCGTTGATCCAGAGCTGGCGAAATTCGAGAACGCGTCCGCCAATGCGTGGCGCTTCGGCCATCCAGACATTGCCGCGTGCAGCTGGGGGCAATCCTTGCACGCGACGCGGCGCCTTCTTCCAGCCGGTGACTGAAACTCCACCGCTCAGCGTCGGGCGCCCGTTTGGCGCTGCCTCGATGATGGTGGGACTTTCGGGCGTCCCGGAATCTTCGGAACGAAAGAGCAGGGGAGTCGTGAGCAGATAAATGCCATCCTCGAGCACGATGCGAATTCCGGATTGAGCGGAAACATCGTTGATCCGCCGCAGTTCGCGGGCTTTACGCTGCGCGGCGGAGAGCGTGGCGAAAGGTTGTTCGCGCGAGCCGGGGTTTTGATCGGAGCCGGTGGGAGAAATCCAAAGTTCGGCGGAGAAAGCTCCGGTCAGGGAAAGCGCAAGGCTCACGAGAACACCGAGGCACAGCTTGCGCTTCGGACGAACAATGGGGCTGCGCGGCAGCGCAGCCCTACCTTGATTTGGTGGGGCGGAGCTGCCGGTCCGCCCCATATTCAACTCCGTTGATAGCCGACTGCGTTTCACGTTTCCAAGCCTTCGATCTTCAGCACATGGGCGAAATCTGTTGGCGGATTTTCCGGCAGTTGAACGGTGAGACCCTTCGAGTTGTGCTCCCATTTCAATGTCGGCGCAGCACCCACGAGTCCGACGTTCTGGATTCTGCCCGCAACATGTGCCCTGCCAGCAGCGAGCGGCGCAATCGTGACTTCCTTTTCTGGCCAACCCATAAAGAATGCGTAGAGCGTTTTGCCTTTGGTAGTGAAACGCACCACGTCTGATGTGAAATCCTTCAAACTGGCTTCGTTGTATTTCACGCCGGGGATTTCCTTCACCAGCCCGCCTTCGCCAACGGTATTCCAAGGGCGCGTTTCGTAGATGGCTTCGCTGTTCACGCTCATCCAGTTCGTGATGGCTTCCAGGATTTTCAATTCCTGACTGTCCAGCGCGCCGCTGTTCGGCAGCGGGAAGTTCAACAGCAGGTTCCCGTTTCGACTGACGACATCGACCAGCATGTCGATGACGCGCTTGGGCGTTTTGTAAATGACTTCGCGGTCGTAATGCCATTTGCCAACGCACGTGCATAGCTGCCAGGGCCTCGGGTAAATGCCTTCCACCACGCCGCGTTCCTTGTCGAAGACGCAAATGCCATCCGCGGAATCTTGATCGCGTTTGCTCGTGATCACGGCTTCCACGTTTCCGTCGTGGAGTCGGGCGCTTTGGTTGTAG
>CAMLLE010000125.1 GCA_946480555.1 uncultured Verrucomicrobia subdivision 3 bacterium | reverse complement strand
GATACCAAAGACTTCTTCCTGGCCGGCCGCAACGCAGGCTGGATCACGATCGGCGCGTCGATCTTCACCTCGAACATCGGCTCGGAACACATCGTCGGCCTGGCGGGCCAGGGCGCGGCGACCGGCATGGCCATGGCGCATTGGGAACTGCACGCGTGGGTGCTCATCATGCTCGCGGGCCTGTTCGTGCCGTTCTATTACAAGTCAGGAGTCGAAACGATTCCGGAGTTTCTGGAACGCCGCTTCAGCGCCCGCACACGCCTGATCCTGTCCGGCGTGTCGCTCGTCGCTTACGTCTTCACCAAGGTCAGCGTGACGGTGTATGCCGGTGCGATCGTGTTTCAAGCGTTGTTGCCGGAGGTCAACATGACCATCGGCGGAACGACCCTGGACGCATTCTGGATCGGTGCCTTCGCGACGGTGATCATCACGGGTGTTTACACCGTGTTCGGCGGCATGCGCGCGATTATGGCGACGGCGACTCCGCAGGCAGTGATCATTCTGCTCGGCTCGTTTGTCATCACGGGCATCGGCCTGAACAAGCTCGGCGGCTGGGGTGAACTCGTCTCAATGTGCAAAGCGAACTCAGAACAATTTGCCCTGTGGCGTCCGCTCTCGGATCCGAACTTCCCGTGGCTCGGCGTGCTGATCGCGTCGCCCATCATCGGCATCTGGTACTGGTGTACCGACCAATACATCGTCCAACGCGCGCTCTCGGCCAAAGACCTGACGACGGCCCGCCGCGGCGCGCTGTTCGGCGGTTTGCTGAAGGTCTGGCCGGTGTTGATCTTCCTGATTCCCGGCATGATTGGCTGGGCGCTGCATCAGAAGGGCATCATCACCCTTCCGCCGAAGATCATCGGCGGTGAAGTGGTATCGGCGATCGATGGCGACCGCGTGTTCCCGACCCTCGTCACGGCGCTGCTGCCTTCGGGCATCCGCGGTCTGATCGTGGCCTGCTTGCTCGCGGCACTCATGAGCTCGCTCGCATCGCTGTTCAACTCCAGCGCGTCGCTGTTCACGGTGGATATTTATGAGAAGATCCGCCCGGGCCAGTCGCCGAAGCATCTGCTCAACGTTGGCCGTATTGCGACAACGGTCGTCGTCGGTCTTGGCATCATCTGGATTCCAGTGATGGCCAAAATATCGGGCGGCGGTCTTTATCAATACCTGCAAAGCGTCCAGGGCTACCTCGCTCCTCCGATCACCGCGGTCTTCCTGCTGGGTCTTTTCTGGAAGCGCGTGAACTCAGCCGGCGCGACCTGGGGTCTGGCGGGCGGGTTCGTCCTCGGCATGATCAAGCTGACGATGCAGAGCATGTACGGCAAAGGTAAGCGCGAAACGCCTGAGGTGTTTGCCGCCATCGGCGACTTCAACTTCCTCTACGCCACCGGCGTTTTGATGCTTGCCAGCATCGTGATCATGGTGGTGGTCTCGCTCATGACGCCTCCGCCGCCACCGGAAAAAATCAAAGGCCTCACCTACTCCACGATCCACGAAGGCCAGAGCGCCGCGGAAATCAAGGCGAGCTGGGACTTTGGCAACAAGCTCATGGCCGGCCTCATCCTGCTGCTCGTCGGCGGCATGTATCTCTACTTCAGCTTCTGGCTCAAGTAGCCGGACCCTGTTTCACAGTTGAATCCACAAGCCCCGGGAAACCGGGGCTTTTTCTTTGTCAGGAATCCGTCTGTTATCCGACCGATCACAAAACGCGCTTCACTGGAAACCGCTAAAGTCTGTGCTAAAGTCTGCCATGACCCGAGTTCAGCCAGCCACCGTATTCATCGCCATCGTCCTTGCGATTGCCTCATCCGCCTGGCTGCTCGCGCAATCGCCATCCAAGTCGCCCGCTGCAAAGCCGGCGCGCGCCGCCTCGACCAATTCCATGAACACGTTCTCCAAACCATCCGCCGCGGAGTTGAAACAGAAGCTCACGCCGATGCAGTTCAACGTGACGCAGAATGCCGGGACCGAACCCGCCTTTCGGAATGAATATTGGAACAACCACGAACATGGCATCTACGTGGATATCGTGTCCGGCGAACCGCTGTTCAGTTCCCTGGACAAATACGATTCCGGCTGCGGCTGGCCGAGCTTCACCAAGCCGCTGGAAGAATCTTTAGTGACGGAAAAGAACGATCATTCGCATGGCATGACCCGCACTGAAGTGCGCTCCAAAACCGCTGACTCCCATCTCGGCCACGTCTTCGATGACGGCCCCGGCCCGACGCATCTGCGTTATTGCATCAACTCCGCGTCGCTGAAGTTCGTTCCCCTCGCGCAAATGGAAGCGCAGGGCTTCGGTGCTTACCTGGAACCGTTCATCAAAGCCGGTCACTACAAAACCAACGCGTCTGGCATCAAATCCAATCAATGAATCTGTGCGCTGAACCTGGCCGGACTTGAGACCGCCCGGCCTTTTCGCAACGAAGCGCGAATCTGGCCCGGTCATCCCATTCACTTCGAAGCGCGCGAAGCTTCAACTCCTTTGACTCGGTCGCAACCGTTTCCTAGCTTAAGCGGCACGGGAGATTGCCCGATTCATGAAAGCGTTGAGCGCGCGAATCCTCATCATTGTCCTCTTCAGTGTCCTTTGCTCGGCCGCGAAACGGTCGAACGAATGTCCCGTGTGCAACAAACCCGTTTACGCTGGGTGGGTGATTTACACGGACAAAGTAAAACGGGAGAAGGTAGGCGTCTGCCAGCGTTGTTCAGATTACGTGAACCATTGCTTCGCTTGCAGCCTGCCGGTGCCCGATTCAGGATTGCACCTTCCTGACGATCGCTATTTCTGTGTTCGTGATGCCAAAGCCGCAGTCCTCGACCTCGCCGTAGCGAAGCAAATCTGCACTGACGTTCAGGACAAGCTGGATCGCATGCTGACACGCTTCACGATGTTTCCCACCAATCTGCACGTTGAAATTATTGATCGTGTCGATCTCCTGGCCTTCAAAGTGCCAGGCAACGACTACAGCTGCCCAAACATCATGGGTTTGTGCCGCAGTGAAACGAACAGCAGTGGCTTTGAACATCACATCCGCATCATGAGCGGACTGCCATCCAGCACAATGCGGACGACTTGCGCGCATGAATACTCGCATGCCTGGGTTCGCGAGAACGTAAAGGGCAGACCGGTCGCCCTTGGCCGCGATGCGGAGGAAGGCTTCTGCGAACTCGTCAGCTACCTGTTCGCGAAGTCGGAGAGCGATGAAGCCGGCCAGGCCGAAATTCTGGCGAACGCTTATACGCGGGGCCAGATCCACCATTTCATCGTCGCGGAAAGCAAATTTGGCTTCAACGACGTGCTCGACTGGATCAAGTTCGGCACTGCCGCTCAACTCACGAAGGACCTGAACGGTGTGCGCGATGTAAAGTTGCCATCGCGGAAACCACCAAAGGCGGCAGCGTTGCCATTGTTTGGTTCGACCTCGGGGACAGGTGTCGCCCCCACCACCGCGACTCTCGTCTTGAAGGGGATCGGGAGAACGCAGAATCGGCCTTGGGCAATGATCAACAACCAAACCTTTTTCGACGGAGAATCGGCAAAGGTGCGCCTTGGCGAATCCAATATCGTCATCCGATGCCTGGCCATTCACACGAACTCGGTGCGCGTTCAGTTTCCAGGTTCAGGCGAGGAACTGGAGTTGACCTTGCGTCCGATCCGCTGAAGCTTCGCGGCCGGACCAGGATTCCGGCGCCCGCGAGCGAATTCTCCAATCCACAGCGCTTGCATCAGCCGAATGCGTTGCTACCGTCCGCACATGGCAAGTCACCGGTGGCATCTCGGGCTTTTTGCAGTTCTCCTCGCGGCGACGGTTGGAAACGCCGCGGAACTGACATTTGCGTTGTCGTCGGCAGAACCGCGGACTTCCGCACGCTCAGTTCGCTTCTGGCTGATCGCGCTCAACTCCTCGACCGCACCGCAGCGGTGGCTTGCACCTGCGGAACTCCCTTGCACGATCCAAAGCATGGAGCGGAACGCGACGGTCAACGCACGGCGCGAAGCGGAAGCGTCTGAAACGGCAATCTCTCCGGGCCAGTTCGCGCGCGATGCTTACCTGCTGGAGCTGCCCACCGGCTGGACCGGGCCGCTGACAATTGAAACTGCGGTTGTTGCCGGGGGACTGCTGCAAGTCGATTATTCCGGAGAAGTTCCTTCCACCGGCAGTCGCGAAGTGGACTCCAGCCGGCGCCGCGGGGTCATCTATTTCCTCAAAGGCCACAAACACGCGGAAAACGCCGGGGACTACGATCCGAACACGTTCTTCAAACAGCACATCTCCGGGCACGAACCGCTTTACTTCATCGCCGGCCCGGATTCGCCGAATGCGAAATTCCAAATCAGTTTCAAATATCAGCTCCTGAACGAGCACGGTCGGCTGGCAACCATGGCTCCGCTGCTCCGCGGATTTCACCTCGCGTATTCTCAGACGTCGCTTTGGGATTTGAATTCGCCGTCCGCGCCGTTCTTCGATTCCAGCTACCGGCCGGAACTGTTGTATTCGTGGGAGGAAGTGTTTGGCGGACCGACCAACTGGTTCACGATCGATCTGCAGGGCGGCGTGCAGCATGAATCGAATGGTCGCGACGCCGAGAATTCGCGCAGCCTGAACATCGCTTACTTCCGCCCGCGCTTCACCTTGGGCAACGAGACCGGCCCGCAGCTCACCTTGATGCCTCGCGTCTGGGTTTACATCGGCGATTTGAGCGACAATCCCGACCTCGACGATTACCGCGGTTTTGCCGACTTGCGAACGATCTTTGGATGGAAACGCGGACTGCAGGTTTCCGCGCTGGGCCGCATGGGGCAGCGTCTCAGCCAGGGCAGCGTGACCGTCGATGTGACCTATCCGTTGATGCAGCCGCCGGCCGGGAGTTTCAGTCTTTACCTCCACGCGCAATACTTCACGGGCTATGGTGAAAGCTTGGTGGGATATGACGAGCGGACCGATGTGTTCCGCGCCGGCATTTCCCTCTTTCGTTAAAGATCGATCACCGGCGGGAGACGACGTGAGGAGTCTCTCGCTTACCGAAAAGGTCAGAGACTCCTTACGTCGTCTCCTACGCGAATAGATTCGCATGCCCGCACTTCGTACCCTTCGTTTCCTTCTGTGAAAACGAAGCTTTGAAGCTTCACACCGCCGCCGTCTTGCTGCGGCGGCGCTTCACGTAAGCAATGGCCGCGCGCGTGAACGCGGAGTCCAGGTAATTGTGCAGCAGCCGCCACGTCCAGCGCTGGCGGAAGGCTTCGATCCGGAAGAAGAAAAGATGAATCCGGTTTTCGAACCGCTCCCACGCGGTGTTTTGCGGAACCTTCTCTGCATAGACGATTGAATGGGCGAATCGCGCCTTGCGGAAATTCCGCGACTTGAACACGCGATCGATCACCAGCTGGTAAACGCCCGGCCAGCAGGTGCTGTCGTGAAACGCAATCGTCCCGCCGTTGACCACCTTGGGATACCACGATTCGAAATCGTCGCGCACACCTTCGTATTCGTGGAGGCCATCGATGAAGATAAATTCCACCGGTTCGTTGAAATCCCTGGCCACAGCAGTCGAGAAATCGACGTGCGGAATCACCATGTCTTTGACCCTGGCGTTTTCGATGTTCCGCTGAAATTCGTCGAAGGTCCAAACCTTGCCGAAAAGGTGCGCGTGCTCCGGCGATCCGGTATGGGGATCAATCGCATGAACCTTCGCGCCGCAACCCTCGCGCGAACCATAGCTGATCCAGATCGTCGATTTGCCTTTCCAGGAGCCGATCTCGACAATGCTGCCCCGCCCTTTGCAGCGGTTGGCAAGTTTGTAGAGCGTCCGTCCTTCTTTTGGGTGCAACCACCCGTCCACTTTGTCGGCCTCGGCTTCAACGTGTCTCATAGGATTGGCTTCGGAGCGTGCGGGAAGCGGTCAGATCCTGCCATGGGGTTGCTACCGCAGCAAAGGCGGGGAAAGAACTCCACGCGAAGAGGTGGGCGCTGCGTTTCGCGCGCGCAGATCTCCAATCGTTACCTCGGGGCGCTCGGAGAGACGCGCCCTACCCATTTTCAAACAATATTCAACGCTCAACATTCAGCGATTCGGCTGCTGCGGTGTTGTTCGTGGCTGCCGCAGCTAAGGTCCTGAGCCATTCGTGACGTTCATCGCGCGGCTTTCTCGAGAGTTCCTCAGCGGCATTGTAGAACTGCTCCAGATTGCCTTCCTTCAACTTCAACAATGCGACAAAGCCCGGAACGTAATCGTAGTAGTTCGCAATCGTGTTCAACTGCGCATTGTTCAACTCCCGCGCGAACCAGGCATCGTAGCCACTGAAGCCGTCCCACTCAGCACGCAATGCGCGGTAGCGTGCCTGCAGGTTCTCGAACATCTGCCGTTTGCGCGCGAGCAGTTCCTCCGTCGGCGCGGGCAACTGCTTCGCCGCTTTCACCTTCCCATCTTCATCGCGCGTGTCGCCGTAAACCTTCTCGAGTTCAGCCCGGGTGCTCATGATCAAGCGCACGAACTGTCCGTTGCGCTGGAGCGCGATTTCGTAATCCGCCAGCAGGTTCGTTTTGCCCTGCGATTGCAGCCAGCGGCGCGCGCCTTCCTCGCCGACGACGGTGGCAAAAGCCTCGTTGAAGTCGGTATCGCCACGTGCGAAGAGGCGTTGATGCGCCAGTTCGTGGAAGATGACTTCTGCAAGCTCGCTCTCCTCGCGGTGAATGAATGTGTTCAAAACTGGATCGCGGAAGAAGCCCAGCGTGGAATACGCCTCCACCCCGCCGACGAAGACGTCATAACCATCTTCGCGAAGCTGTTCCGCAAGGTCCTCTGCGCCCTGTTTCCGGAAATACCCGCGATACTCCAGCCGCCCGACAAATGGATACCACCACGTTTTTGGCTCGAGCGAGAATTGCGGCGCTGCCTGAACGTTCCAGACCACGAACTTCCGCTGGAGATCCACGTAGGTTCCATACTGGTTTTCGGCGGGAAGGTTCAGCTCGGTCTCGGCAAAAGCGAGCAACCGCTGCAGCAGTTCGAGCTGCAGGCGCAGTTCAGCAGACGTAGTGGGATTGGTGAGAACCTCCGTCACGAGCTGACGCTTCGAGAAGATTTCGTATTGGCCCGCAATCGCCTGCCCGTAGAATTTCAGCGTGCGGCAACCGCAAACCGCCAGCAGTCCAGCGATCAAGGCGAGCGCAACAAACCAACGTCGATTCCTGGCGCATTTCAACCAGCGGAGCATTGGAGCGACAGGTTAGATGGAAAAGTGGGCAAGGAGGCAATTCCCATCTGGAGACAGCGACATTCAACGCTCAGCATTCAGCACACAACGCCCATCGAAATTCCCCGGCCAGACCGTGCGTCCGGAGTATTTGGCGTTGCGGTTCAATGTTGAATGTTCTCCGAGATTTCATCGCGTCTTCGCCCCGGCCTCCTCGACTTCCGGTTTGGCACAGGCCAGCCCCCAGTATTGCGTGATGGATTCAAACAGATGCTCCACCGCGCGGAAGTTCACCGGCTTGACCATGTAGGCGTTGGCGCCAAGCTCATAGGCGCGATTGATGTCTTCGGGACGGTCCGACGACGAAACAATCACGATGGGAATGCGGCGCAGCGGCCCGTCGCCCTTGATCCATTCGAGGACTTCGAAGCCCGTTTTGCGCGGCATCTTT
>CAMLLE010000124.1 GCA_946480555.1 uncultured Verrucomicrobia subdivision 3 bacterium | reverse complement strand
CACGTGCTGCGGCTGATCTCCGACACAGCCGCGCTCCATTTTTCAGACAGGCTCTGAGCAGCAACGTATCACTCGCCAATCATTTGCCATCCAGCTGATCAGCGATGAACCGCGTCCACACTTCGTCGGGCTGCCAGATCGCGTGGAGATCACGTTCCGCTTCCGCCCGCGCGACCCGCTGCCGAAGCACCCGAAAAAGGAACATGAACGCTGACACTCGCATGTTCGCAGCGCAGTGGATGAATACCCTGCGCCCTTCGAACGCTCGCATCACGTTGCAGAAGGCTTGAAAGTCTTGCGCGCTAGGAGACGCGAAATCGACGGGCAAATGCACGTAAATCATCCCCAATCCGGTGACGATGCTTCCTTCATTCGCGAGCGCGTTGTCCGAGGTGGGCAGGGCCAGGTTGATGACAACTTCGAAACCAGCATCGCGAATCGCTTGGATCTGTTGCTCCGTCGGTTGCCCGCCGGTGCCGAATCGATCATCCAGAGCACGGAAGTTGAGAATCTCGCACAAAGGCGGTGGCGGAGTATTCATGGCTTTCATTCAGCGACGGAACCCAAATCACACCCGCATCCAGACCGAGTCAACCGGCCTGCCGATCCGGCTCGTCACGCCCGCTGCTGATGCTTCAACAGGGTTTCGATCGCCATCAAGCCGGCGGCGTTGCGCGATTCGACCTTCAGCTTCGCCAGCAAATTGGAGACGTGCTTCTTCGCGGTCGTGTCGCTGGTGCCCAGAATGGAACCAATCTCAGGATTCGATTTCCCCTGCGCCACCCACAACAACACCTCGGCTTCCCGCGGCGTCAACCCAAGCGCTCGCAAAGGTTCCGCCGATGAGAAATCCGGCAGCGCCGCGGCGGGAGCCGCAGGCTGGGCGAGCGCGCTGGTGCGTTTCAGGCGGGTGCGAATGGCACTGATCAAATCGGCCTCACCTATGGGCTTGGTCAGATAATCATCCGCGCCGGAATTCATCCCGTTCCGCTGCTCCTTCCGGTCGCCTTTCGCCGTCAGAAAGATGAACGGAATCCGCTCGGTGGACGGATCGGCGCGAAGCGTTTGCAGCACGCCGTAACCGTCGAGTTCCGGCATCATCACGTCGCAGAGGATCAAATCCGGCTTCTTCGTTCGCGCGAGATCCACTCCTGCCTTTCCATCTTCGGCGCCGAGGGCGTCGAACCCGTTCACCTGAAGCATGAGAACCAGGTTCTGCCGCATCTGCGGCTGGTCTTCGATGACAAGAATCGTCTTCATGACTTTGGTTTCGCGGTCGATTGGCTGGCGCGGTTCCCGGCCGCTCGCGTCCGGCGCAGCGGTTTTGGTTTGGGCGCACCCGGGAATACTGGCAGTTGAACCGTGACGGTCGTGCCCACATTCACCGTGCTTTGAATGTCGATCTGACCTTCGTGCAGATCGACACAACGTTTCACGATCACGAGCCCCAATCCATTTCCAGGCGCCTGCCCGACGTTGCGGCCACGATGGAATGCCTGAAACAGTTTGCGTCGATCCAGATCGGGAATCCCAATTCCCGAATCACTGATCTTGAACACGGCCTTTCGTTCCTCGCGGCACACTTCCAGCCGCACAGGCCTTCCCGCCGGAGAATATTTCACCGCGTTCGACACCAGGTTCAACAGGATGTGCCGCAGCAGCGCTTCGTCCGTCAGCGCGGCTTCGCTGATGTCCTTCGCGCAAAATTCAATCGGACACTTGCGCTGCGTGGCGGAAAGAAGTTCGTCGATGAGAATGCGGCAAAGGTTTGGCAGATCGATCGGCGCCGGAGTGAATTGCAGCTTGCCCGCTTCGACTTTGCCGAGAAGCAGCACCTCATCGATCAGCTTTGACATGTGCAACGTGGATTGATGAATCGTCTCCAGCTGTTGCGTCCGTATTTCCGACGGAAGCTTCTCGAAGTGATTCTTCAGCAGTTCGACCGAACTCAGGATCACGGCCAGCGGCGTGCGGAACTCGTGCGACACCATTGAAACGAAGCTGCTCTTGAGTTCGCTCAACTCCTTCTCCTTGGCCAGCGTGCGATGCAGCTCCTGCTCCGCGCGTTTGCGGTCCGTGATGTCGCGCCACACCGTGACGAAGAGCGGACGTTCGCCGATCTGCACGTTCGTGAGCACGACTTCCACCGGGAACTCCTCGCCGTCCATTCTCCGATGCACCCACTCGAACCGATCCGATCCCTTGCGAATCGTCTCAGGCATATTCGCACGAATCTTATCTTCCGAACGCAATCCGTCCGGTTGAAACTCCGGCGACAGCGCGGCGGGATTCATCGCGAGCAACTCGTGCTTGCTGCCGGCGCGCATCATCTCCACCGCCGCGTCATTGCAATCGACAAAGGAACTCGTCAGCGCATCGAAGAGGAGAATGGCGTCGGCGTTCTTCTCGAACAGCAAGCGGAACTTCGCTTCGCTTTCGTGCAACGCCGTCTGCGCCTTGTGCCGCTCCGCGATCTCCTCCTGCAGGCGCGCGTTGGCGTTCGACAACTCAGCCGTGCGTTCCGTGACGCGACGCTCCAGCGTGGCATTGAGCTCCTGGATTTCGCGGTCGGCCTTCTTGCGTTCGGTGATGTCCCGCAACACCGCGGCGAGCAATGGTCGATCGCCAATCTGAAGCGAAGTCAGCAACACTTCGGCGGGAAACAGTTCGCCGCCCTTCCGGATGTGCATCCACTCGAAGCGATGCGTCTTCTTCTCCACGATCACCGACAGCATCCCGTTCGCCTTGTCAACGGAACGCATGCCGTCCGGTTGAAACTCAGGCGAAAGATCCCAGGGATGTTTGCCGAGCAACTCCTCCCGATCGTAGCCCAGCATCGCCACGGCCGCCTCATTGCAATCGGTGAACCGGAACACGGTGGTATCGAGCAGGAGGATGGCGTCACCGGAATGTTCAAACAGCAGGCGAAACTTGCGTTCGCTTTCGTGCAGTTGGTGCGCGTTTGCTTCTGGAAGCCCGGGTTTCATCGAGAGTTGCGTCTTCTCCTTTTGGAGTATGCGGATTGCGGGGGTTCGGCCCGTGGTTCTCCGACCGGCCAATGGCAGCACTGAGGCCGCGCGTGATACAGCTCTTTCAACAGCCCGGCAATCGCTCTCGAGCGAACGCTTCGCAGGCCCGGCCAGCCATTGCGAAGCAGAACAGGATCGAGGGTCTTGAAGGGCATAAATCCAATGGGTTCGGCAGGTTCATAACCGAACCGGACAACAAAGAAAATCACTATATGAAACGAACGATGGCATTTCTCGGATTGGTATTGGCAGGCGCTGCAGCAACTTCTCAACTGCCCGCCGCACAAGCCTTGGGCACGACCTTCACCTATCAGGGCGAACTCAGCGAAGGAGCGGGCGGCGCAACGGGAATCTACGATTTGCGCTTCACGCTGCACGATTCCTCCGTGGGCGGCGGGACGTTGGGCTCGCCGGTCACCTTCGACAACCTGGGAATCACCAACGGCATCTTTACCGTGCCGCTGGATTTCGGCGCGGGCATGTTCATCGGCCAGGCGCGCTGGATTGAAATCTCGGTGCGACATGGAACGAACAGCGGCGCGTTCACCGCCCTGACGCCGCGCCAGGCGATCACCGCTGCGCCATACGCCTTGCATGCCGCGAACGTGGCGTGGACGAGCATCAACGGAATCCCCCAAGGCGTCACAAACGCGGCCGCAGGAAATCACTTCGGAGAAGTCTGGCAAGGAGCGAACAGCAGCAGCGGATTGGATGTCCGGAATTCAACCGGCGGAACCGCGTTAACCGGGAAACAAGGCACTGGAAGCGGGGTGAACTGGACTCCTACCGCGGGCGTGTTTGGTGATTCAAGCACCGGCGATGGCGTTGTGGGCGCCAGCCAGTTTCGCGGCGTTTGGGGTTATGCCGTCGGCAACACAGAAAACTATGGCGTTTACGGCTACACCGCGTCGGCGCTTGGCACGGGTGTTCAGGGACGGGCCGGCGGCGCTGGCGGCGGAACAGGCGTCCGCGGCGAGGCAACCGCCTCCACCGGCACCGGTGTCTTCGGCGAAGCACTTTCGGCGACCGGCGTGAACGCAGGTGTGGTGGGACGTTCGAGTTCCACGCAGGGCACCGGTGTTTTCGGCATTTCCACCAACTCAACCGGCACCAACAAAGGCATGCACGCCGTGACGCAATCAGCGCAGGGCGTCGGCATCCTGGCGGAGAATACAACCGGCGGCGTCGCCGTCAGGGCGAATGGCCGGGTGCAGAGCACCGCTGACAGCATTGTGTTCATCCCAGCATGGGCGATCCGGGCCGAGCGGGATTCGATCTGGGTTTGGGCCGCTGAAAAACCGACCGACCAGCTGCAATTTCCTGAGATTGAAATCCCCGCCGACGTCGAACCTGGTATGCGCATTTGCCAATCACGCTTCCCGGCAAATGGTATGGCGAACCGGTCACGGTCAAAGAGATCACGATTTTCTATGAAGTGACCGGCGCGAATTCACGGATCGATTTCACTCAATTGCGCGCCGACGGGGAGATTGTTCACACCGTTGACACAGACCTCGTTGGAAGCGGCAGCTACACGTTCACAATTCCCAACGGCGGATGGAAACCAGCCCAGGACGAAGGCTACTTCCTGGACTTCTGGATGACGCTCAGGAACACCGCGAACTCCGGCAGTGGACGGCTGCGTTTCCGCGGCGCGAAAGTCCGCATCTCGCACCATTGAACCTTCACTCCCGATTGATTCGATATGAAAACGTTACACGTTCTGAGCATTGTTGCGCTGGCATTCGCCATGAGTTCCGCCACTCACGCCACGAACTGGAGCTTGCGCAAAAGCACCATCGACGCTGGTGGCGGGATCAGTGCAGGCGCGGGCTTTGCGGTAAGGGGAACCATCGGCCAGCCCGACAGCGGAGTAGCGTCCGGCGGGCAATTCCGGGTGAAGGGCGGTTTCTGGAACGGCATTCAAGTCGTCCAGCTGGCTGACGGTCCGGTGTTGAAAATCAAATTGGTGGGCACCAATGCGATCCTCTCGTGGCCCATCGCCGCAGAAGGATACGAACTGGAGCAATCGAACTCGCTGGATGCGCCCTCCTGGTCAGACGTCCCGCAGCCAATCGTGAAGGTGGCGGGCGAACAAACCGTGACCGTGCCTCCAACCGGCACTACGCGGATCTTCCGCCTGAAGAAGCAGGATTGACGCTTCCGAGCCGCCGCTCCAGGACTCTCTCGAACATTGGCGAGAGTCCTCATCCAGAGAGACGCGCAGTCCCGCTCGGGCGAAACATGCCGAGCTTTCAATGACGCACATGGATTGCCCGACTAAAAGGTTCGTCGCCGGCGAACCACTTCATCAAAGCCGACTTCAGATAGCCTGTGCCGCTGCCCCCTCGGTTCATCACATGGTAAACCGCCCCTTCATATTCGATTCGCAGCTTTCGCGGCATGCCGCAACCACACTAAAGAAAACACGTCAATAGTCAGGACCGCCCCCTTTACGGCGACCTTTTTCCTTTGGTGAAGCACTGCGTTGTTTCGTAGCGGTCAGATTATCGTATCGCTGAAACCAATTCCGTCACGCGGACGTGGCGCCCCCGGGCATCCTAAAAGATGCGTTCCCGCCGTCTCCGCGATTCATCACGTGGCAAATCGCGGCGGGATCCTCCACTCTCAATCTCGGCGCCACGCGCGACAAATCGGCAACAGTCAGTGCGAATCCGAATAGGCCAGAAGATTTCCGCAATGGAGGCACCGAAACAGGTAGGCTGTGGGGCCCTTATCGCGGTGCAACGCGGCGAGGTACTGTTCCCACTCTGATCCTTTCAGTCCTGCTTCAACACGCACGGCTTTCGTGGCTTGCTCTCCCACCTCTTCCAGTTCCAACCGACCGCACGGTCCAAGAAACGCCGCTGCATCGTTGCAGCATGCGAGCCAACGTTCCTGCTGCCAACCGGCGAATCCCGGGGTGCGCCGGCCAAGCTCATCGCGAACAGACTCCGGCACTTCGGTCTCCGCGCCGCCGATGCTCTCCGGATCCACGTAAACGGCATCGAAGCGTGCTGCGGCAGAACCGTCCGCAATGCACCACGGGCAGATCGCCTGATCCAGTTCCTCCTCGGCATAAACAGGCCCGGCGTAAATAAAACCCCTGGCCTGGTTACAGCAACGGCAAGTCGCTTCCGATTTCACTATGCTACCGGTTGCAATTGGATCCGGGTGATATTTGAATTCCGGAATAGACATCAGCCCACGGCGTAAATCGTCACCTCGCGATAGACCATCTTGACCTCGCCATATTCTCCCGTGTCGGCGATGCCGAAGACATACACGGTCGATCCGTCATCGACCAAATCCTTGGTCTCTGGTTTCGCCTTCATTTTGAACTGCGTCAGGAAAACCATCGGCTGGTTCTTGTGACAAGGCCAATGGCTGTTATCCATGTCCACCCAGGCCGGCGATTTGTCCATCGACTTGAAAGCCGTTTTGAGCCGTTCGGTGATCCATTTGCGCTGATCCGTGGATTCGGGCGCCGCCTTGTACTCACTATACAGTGCCGCGATCCAGCCACACGCGTCCTCCTGAAGTGTCGCGCGAAACTTCGCCTCGGCGATATTCATCAGGTCGCTGCTGAAATCAAACTGCGCTGTACCAGGTTTTCCAAGGTTCATAAGCATCAAACTAGGGCCTGTTTTCAAAATCGAAAAGATTGAACATGCTACTGCAGCCTTCGTTCCTTTGTTGTTCGCATCCTCCAGAGAATCGTGTTGCGAAAACAAGAAGCCGCGGAACAGCACCGCAGAGAGAGATACGGAGGGGAACTCGTTTGTTCCTCTCTGCGTCTTTGCGGTTCAAAGCTGCCACGCGACGCGGGCGCGCGCCGCAAAACGCTAATTCTCAATCCTGAACCGCGAACCCGGGCCGGAATTCTCCTGATTATCGCAAGCCTTACTCTAGTTGAACGCGATAGAACGCAGCGCCGTTCGTTGCAGGTATCGCAATTGTGTTCCACGGCGGCGTGGCGACAAGATTGCTTCGAACGCAGGTAAATGGTCCTGTCAAGCCCGGCGAGCCCAGCAGTTGATACGACTTGCCGGAAACAGATGGCCAGCGAACGAGCATTTCACCCGGCGCTCCTGCGGACGCGGGTTCGAACGTCAGCTGCAATGCCGACGCAGGATCAGCCGGATTAAAGCCGAGCCGCCATTCTTCCCAGTTGGAATTTCCGTCTCGGTCGCTGTCAGCCGCGCCATTGGCATTGGTGCTCCCCAAGTTGAACAACTCCCACCAATCGGGCAGCGAATCGGAGTCGGCGTCTTGATCCTGCGGAACGTAATTCGCAATAGCGTAGTGTGGCGCGCTCATGACGGCGCGCACCACATTCGATGCAGTGCCAAACCTGTTCGTCTGCGGCACGCCGTCGAGGGTCCATCCGACGAAGCGGTAAACGCCATTGGTCAAGTTTAAGGTCGCCGGCATCGGTCCGGCGGATGCCATGGCTCCAGCGTTGTGCCAGGTGGCCGCACCGCTGCTGCTGGATTGCGACGCGCTGAACAAGAACGCCGCCCCCGCATCGAGGGAACGGAGATCAGAATCTGGCGCGCCCGTGAGAAGGAAATCCCCCGAGGCAGCAACGGAATAGCCAAAAAGGTCTTCACCCGTGTTGGAAGCAACGGCGCTTTGCACCCGGATCGGTG
>CAMLLE010000123.1 GCA_946480555.1 uncultured Verrucomicrobia subdivision 3 bacterium | reverse complement strand
AAAGTGGGCATGCGCGGCGAGCACTGCATCCCAGCCTGTGTCCTCTGGAAACTTCAAACTTGAATCCGTCCTCGCAATTCCGGGCTTGGGCGATATCGTCGTCCTCGATTATCCGAAACATTCGAGGAGGAGGACGAGGACGTTTACGAGAACGACAATCGGACGCACCGCTTTCATCGAAGCCGCAATCCATCCACGGTCACTCCAAGGTTTACTCACGCTTCCGGGCGGCATAATACTGGCGGCCAGCGTTCCCCTAAAAGCGGCGCTGATTGCTTATGTATTCGCCCAAGCTTGACGATTTTTTGAAACTGGCAGCGCAGGGAAATCTCATTCCAGTCACGCGCCGGCTGTTGGCCGATATCGAAACCCCGCTGTCGGCCTACCGCAAAATCCGCGGCCAGGGAGAATCCTTCCTCTTCGAATCGGTGGAAGGCGGCGAACATCTCGGGCGCTACTCCTTCGTCGGCTGCAACCCCCGGGCTATCATCCGCCAGGACGGCGCCCGGGTGGACGTGATCGAAAACGGCAAAGTGATTGAAAGCTACCGCGTGCAGGCGCAGTCCGGCGAAGGCGCCGTGAAGGACGGCTTGGAAGTCGTCGAACGCGTGATGAGGAGATTCCGGCCGGTGATTGTCCCGGGCCTCCCGCGCTTCACCGGCGGTGCCATCGGTTTCATCGGATATGAGTTCATTCACGATGTTGAACCGATTGTGCCACGTCCGCCGCAGGATGAGCTGTGCACGCCTGTGATGTATTTCCTCGTCGCCGATCAACTCCTGATTTTCGATCGCGTCGCCCAGACGATCATTGTTCTCGTGAATGCGATTCTCGATGACGCCACCAGCCCGGAAGAGGCCTATGAAAATGCAGTCGGCGAAATCGAGCGCATCGTGTCGCTTCTGGAGCAGCCTAGCGAACATCGGCCTGCGACGGTTCCGCCGGAGGTCCCGGAACTGCCCTTCGCCTCGAATGTCACGAAGGAGAAGTTCCTCGCGAACGTTCAAGCGTCCAAGAAGTTCATCAATAGCGGCGATATCATTCAGGTCGTCGGCTCGCAGCGATTCAGCGTTGAGACCCAGGCTTCGCCCATCGACGTTTACCGCGCCGTGCGTTCGGTGAATCCCTCGCCTTACATGTTCCTGCTGGAACTGAACGGCTTTTCGCTAGTCGGCGCGTCGCCCGAGATTCACGTGCGATGTGAAGAAAAGGGCGTGGAGATTCGCCCCATCGCCGGCACGCGGCGTCGCGGCAAGACCGCCGAGGAAGACGTCGCGCTCGAGACGGAGTTGCTCGCCGATCCGAAGGAACGCGCCGAACACGTGATGCTCGTGGACCTGGCGCGCAATGACATTGGACGCGTGTGCGACTACGGCAGCGTGCAGGTGAAAGACCTGATGATCATCGAACGCTACAGCCACGTGATGCACATCGTGTCGAGCGTTGAAGGCAAGTTGTCGGCGGACAAAACGAATTACGATTTGATGCGCGCCACGTTCCCGGCCGGCACGGTGAGCGGTGCGCCAAAGATTCGCGCCATGCAGATCATCTCTGATCTTGAAGGCACGACTCGCGGGCCTTACGCGGGGTGCGTCGGCTACTTCAGCTTCAACGGCAATCTCGACACGTGCATCACCATCCGCACCGCGTTGCTCAAGGACGGCAAAGCCTACGTGCAAGCCGGCGGCGGCTGGGTGAACGACTCCGAACCGGAAGCGGAATTTCAGGAAACGGTGAACAAATCGAAAGCCATGCTGAAGGCGGTGGCGCTGGCCGAGACGTTTGCGAAAGATTCCTGATCGCGAACGTTGCTTGTCATCGATCGCCTTCCTTGACTGTGTCTATGCGTTAGAGAATTAACGCGAAGCCGCAAAGGAGCTTGGACGCAATGGGACCCACGATCCGGTTGCTGGAACCTTCTCAGCATGGTTCTTGTCGAGCACGGACGCTCAGAAAGTGGTGTGGGAACAACACAGCGCCGCGCCTTGGGGCCTTGGCGTCCTTGCGTTGAAAAGCGACTCCGGCATACTGCGCGGACGCATGAAACTGGTCCGTGACATTTACGCCGCCAAACGCGCCGCCGGTAAATCGGTTGTTTCCTTCGAATTTTTCCCCCCGAAAACGGAAGAGGGCGACCGCACTTTGCTTGAAAAGACCATTCCCGCATTGATGGAGGCCAGGCCGGACTATTGTTCCGTCACTTACGGCGCCGGTGGCAGCACGCGCGACAAGACGCTGATGATCGTGGATCGCATTCAGAAGCAGCATCAGCTTACCGCGGTTGCGCATCTCACCTGCGTCTGTGCGACGAAGGAGGAAATCCGCAATCTGCTGCAACAGATTCAAGCTCTCGGCGTGAAGAACGTGCTGGCGTTGCGCGGCGACATGCCGGGCGGCGGCGAATTCAAGATGACGCCGGGCGGATTCGAGTTCTCCAACCAGCTGGTGGAATTCATCCGCGAGATGGACGGCTTCAGCATCGGCGTGGCGGGATTTCCGGAGGGTCACATCGCCTGCAAGGCGGGCAAACACGTCGATTGGCAGCATTTGAAGACGAAGATCGATGCCGGTGCGGATTTCGTGCTCACGCAGCTGTTCTTCGACAACGCGGATTTCTACGAGTTCCGCGATCATCTCACGCAGAAGCACGGAGTGAAGATTCCGCTCGTGCCGGGGATTGTTCCCATTTTGAGCGCTTCGCAGATCAAGCGGTTCACTGCCATGTGCGGTGCGCGCATCCCCGAATCACTGTCGAAGCGGCTGGATGAAATTGGCGACAACGACGCAGCGGCGGCGGAATTCGGAATCGAATACGCGACGAGGCAATGCGAAGACCTGTTGCGCAATGGCGCGCCGGGGATTCACTTTTACACGCTCAACAAGGCTCAATCGACGGTGCGTGTGCTGAAGAATCTCGGCCTGGCTTGATTTGCTGTTCGAGCAGGGCGTCATTGCGATTGCGGCGGCGGGCCAACCGCTGTTGTCAGTTTGCTCGCTCCAACTCCAGAGCCCATTTGTTGCAGAACCAGAGCGGCACAAATCCAAACACGCCAAAGGAGCAATCCACCAGGCGCCACCAGATTGGAATTCCGCGGACCGCTCCGAATACGAAGGCATAAGGAATCACCAGCGCGCAGGAGATCATTCCAAATGTGAACAGCCAGCGATTGCGGACCGGGTCAATGAGTGCGCCGACGAACGCCACCGCAATCGCAAAATGCCCGAATGCCAGCCAGTCTGTTCCGTAGAACAAAAACGGAAACGTCTCTCCGGTGACATTCAAAGCGGATTGCACTTTGACCAGCCAGGCCACCCAGGCAGGCGGATTTGATGAAACCGAAAGCGCCTCGGCGTTTGTCACCTTCACCAGCCAGTCCAGTTCGGTTCGCAGCGGAATCGCCGTTGCGCCACTGATGATGAGGCCGGCGATGAACACCCATGTCATCACCTTGATCCGCTGCAGCAACTGATTCGCTCGCTTTGAGCTGGCCGTGTCATGGCGAATATTTTTTGCCATGAGGCAAATTGCTACTCCCATTCCGGCTCAAGCAACACAAATGCGGAATCTTCCCAGCGCAGAATGAATTCGCGGAGTTATTCAGCGTGACAGGTCGCTCGCGGGAGGCTGTCCCAAATCAGCTGACGCGATTGTCATTGAATCGCCGAATCGCCCACTCACCGCGTGACCAGTTCCGATCGCGATCAGTGCGCCGGGCTGGTTTCCACGGCGAGGAATTGCATCGCGCGGCTGAGTTGATCCCCTGTGGGCGGCTTCACGAAGTAAGCCTTGGCGCCGAGCAGCTGCGCTTGCTGACGATCGCGTTCCTCCGGCGATGACGTGAGAACAATCACCGGCAATTCCCGCAATGCCTCGTTTTGCCGGATGGCTGCGAGCACTTCGAAGCCGTGAACATACGGGAGTTTCAAATCCAGGAACACCAGTGCCGGGAGTGGAAATTGCGAGCGATCGGCAAACCGGCCGGATCCGGACAGGTAATCCAGCGCTTCCTGTCCGTCCATTGCCACCTGCAGCGGCAGCGTGATGTTTGCCTTGCGCAACGCACGGCGCATCAGAAAAACATCGTCTTCGTTGTCCTCCACCAGGAGCAGGGTGCGATTTGTTTCCATCATAAATCTTCTGCCGCCGGCGAAGCGGGCCGCAGGAGCGCGCCGGGCTGGCAAGGATCCGCCTTGAACTGGTGAGTCGCCCGTTCACGCGCGCGGCGGGGTCGCCACCGACAATTCCAGCCAGAAACGGCTGCCACTTTTCCCGTCGGATTGCACGCCGACTTTCCCACCCATGCGCTCCACGGCTTTGCGGACAATTGCGAGGCCAATGCCCGTGCCCTCGTATTTCTGCTCCGGGTGAATGCGCTCGAACATGCCGAACAACCGGTGCTGGTGTTCGGGATGGATGCCGATGCCGTTGTCCTCGATCCAGAACCGCACCTGCTCCGCGCGGCGTTCGGCGGCGATGCGGATTTTCGGAACGACACCTGGCGCGACGAATTTCACCGCGTTGCTGAGCAGGTTGGAAATGGCCTGCGAGAGCGACGGTTCATGGGCGAGCACGTCGGGAAACGGCTCAACGAGTTCGATGTCGGCGTAAGGCGACTGCATTTCCGGATATTGGGAAAGGATTTCGCGGAACAGTTTTCCGAGCGAGACAGGTTGCAGGCAAATCTCGCGGCGGCTCAGCCGGCTGTAGATGAGAATGTCCTGGATCAAGCGATCCATCCGGGCGCCGCTGCGGACGATGCGTTCCAGATACTCGCGCCCCATCGCATTGAGCTGTACGCCGAAATCCTCGAGCAACGCGCGCGCGTAGCCCTGCATTGCCCGCACCGGCGCGCGCAGATCGTGGGACACGCTGTATGAGAATTCCTCCATCTGCGCGATGGCTTCCCGCAACGATGCGGTGCGCTCGTCCACCAGCCGTTCGAGGGCTTCGCCGCTCTTCTGCCGGTGCAGGGCAAACGCGACTTGCGTGGCGATGGCCTGGGCGGGGCGCAATTCCTCCTGGGTGAAGAAATGGCTGGAGTCGTAGTAGATCGCGAACATCCCGAACAACCGCTTCTCGCAAGCGATGGGAATGAATGCGAGCGCACGGATGCCTTCGCCGATGACCACACGCCGCAGATGCGGGTCGAGATTGGAATCGGCAATGTTGTTCACCCAGGCCACCTGCGGATCGGACTCGTCTGGCGCCCATGGCGAATGGCCTTCCACTGCCCCCCGGTATGCGTCGGAAAGCGCGCGCCAGGCGCGGAAACGAATCATGCCTCTTTCATCGTAGAGCAGGATGGAGGCGCGTTCCGTATTGTGACAGCGGCAGATCGCGTCCAGGGCGGCTTCAAAAACGAGCTTCACTTCTGAAGTGCCGTTTACCGTCGCCACCAGTTCATAAAGCGCCCGCTGCTGCATCTCAGTGCGCTTTGAGCCGGTGATGTCGAGCGCGACGCCAGAAACGCCCACGATATCGCCACGCTGATTCCGTCGCGGCGAAATGAAGATGTCGTAGTGGCAAACTCCAGAGGCGAGACTGGTCTGAACTTCGATGCGCCGGGCGGACCCTGTGTCGAGCACCTCTTGCTTCAAACGCATCAGCGCTTCGCCTTCGTTTTTGGGCAACAAATCCAAATCGGTGCGGCCGATTGCCCCGGCGTGTTCCGGGTGCGAAGGGTAAAGCCACACATACCGCAGGTTTGCGTCCTGTTCGTACAACGTGAGCGCCTCGGTGTGCGCCGCGAGACGGAAGCGTTCCTCGCTCATGCGAAGCGCTTCCTGCGCTTTCAAGCGCTCCGCCGCTTCGCGTTCGGCCCGTTCCCGTAAACGGGCGGTTTCAATGCTGTCCGCCGCCTGCCGCGCGAGCATGTCCATCAGCCGCGTTTCCCGATCCGTGGGCGTACGCGGAGCCTTGAAATGCACGGATAAAACTCCAATCAGGCGATCGCTGCTTGTGATTAACGGCGTGCTGTGAACGGCACGGAAGCCGACGTTTCGGGCCAGCTGCCGATAAGTGGCGAAGGCCGGATCCGTTTCCGTGTCTTCGATGGCCACTCGTATCCGGCGCTGGCAGCACAGACCGCAGCCGCCGCTGCCGGCCGGGACGAAGTCGATCAGCTTCAGGACCTCCGTTGGGAAACCGCTGGACTCGCCCGCCTTCAGGCCGTCGCGCTCGTTATCGTACAGCGAGAGCATCCCCATCTCTGTGCCATGGACTGCCATGGCCGTGCGAAGGATTTCGCGGAGAATGGCATTCAACGCCAGTGGAGTCGCGAGCCGGAGACTGAGGGTGTGCAGCCGGCGCAAATCTTCCACCTGTGTTTCGAGCCGTTGCTGAACCTCCCGGAAATCGGTTGCGGACGGTTCCTTGAGCCCTTGTTCGTGCACCTGGAGAAACCAACCGCGTGTGAGGCGCGATAGTTTCAGACTCAGCCAGCGGTTCTGGCCGGCATCGAAATGTTCAAACGCTCGTGGCGTATCGCACGGCTTGTGCTGGAGATGGAAGGCAACATCCGGGAACAACTCCCGCAATTCGCGTCCAAGCAGTGCAGCCGAAACGAGCCCCAGCATTCGTTCCGCCGCGGCATTGATGAAGGTGAAGTGACCGCGGTCGTCCAAGGCACAGCAACCCTCCCCCACCGCGCTCAGCATGGCGGCAAGCTGGGCAGATTCGGGCAGAGCGCGCGACACCGGCTCTTGCCGAGATGCCAACTGATCCGCCCGTTCCGATTGCAGGACAGAACGGTTTTTCACTGCGTGACTCACAAACTGCCGTGAAGCCAGAAGGAAAGACTGGAAGCGCCCGCGGAGACATGGGGTCAAGACCTACTCGGCACGTGTAGGATGGACAAATCCGAATCCTCAAAATCCAGTGTCCGACGTTTCATGCATGGACGCCGGGAGTCGGCTCATCGTTGAATCCCTTTCCAGCCCATCGGGCATCACCCCATGGCGGCGAGACGGGATTCGCTCATTCTCAAGCCATCGATCGCATTCAGAAGCGGTCGATCCGTTATGGAAGTTTATTTTAAAGACCTGATTTCCAAAGACGCCTCGCTGGAAAAGCTGGTGGACGATCTCGCGCTGGTGGTGCAAGGAGCGGATGATTACGCGCGCGCTGTCGGGGCGAGCGTGCCGTCTGCCACGCGGGAAGAAGTCGTGGGGCGGCTGGATGCCTTGAAGCGCAATTGCGTCCGGTTGAAGAACCAGGCGGTGCTCGGCGCACGCGCGACTGACAAACTGGTTCGTGCCAACCCGTATTCGTCCCTGGCAGTTTTCTTCGTCGCCGGAATGGTCGTCGGCGGCGCATTGTTACGCCGGCGGCTGTAGATCGAAGTCGAGGCAAAGGAGCAAGGGTGCGACCGCGCCCTTGCCATTCAGTCGATTCCTTTCTCCGAGCGGCAGTTTTATTCGCGCACGACTGTGTCGAACACCCGCCGCACAAAGATCCTGCGCCGGGTCTCGGTTCTCCTTTGCGTTGTTGCTCCGTTGCGCCTTGGTTGAAAACGCAGCGCGTGCGATCACTTCTTCGATTGAAGGGGCACCCGGCAGGTGACGATCGTTCCATCCGGTTTGCCGGGCTTGATCTCAATGGAAGCTTCAATCAGGTTCGCTCGGTAATTCATGATGCGCAGACCCATCCCGGCGTTGCGGCTCACCACCGATGGGAAGGGCACGCCGCTGTTGCGGATGGTCAGCATCAGCTTGTCCTTCCCGGTTTCCAGC
>CAMLLE010000122.1 GCA_946480555.1 uncultured Verrucomicrobia subdivision 3 bacterium | reverse complement strand
GATTGGGCGAAGGTGCAGGCGCGATTGGAAGCGAATGCGGAGAATCTGTGGTCGCTCAGCGAAATGGAACGAACCGGCGGTGAGCCGGACGTGGTTGGCCAGGATAAGAAGACCGGCGAGTTCATCTTCGTCGATTGCTCGCTGGAGACGCCCAAGGGCCGCGTAAGCGTTTGTTACGATCGTGAAGGCTGGGAATCTCGCAAGGAGCACCGGCCGAAAACCACCGCGATGGACATGGCAGCCGAACTGGGGGTGGAGCTGCTGACGGAGGAAGAATACTTCGAACTGCAGAAGCTGGGTGAGTTCGACCGGAAAACATCGAGCTGGGTGAAGACGCCGACCGAGATCCGCGAACTTGGCGGCGCGCTTTATTGTGAGCGCCGATATGGACGCATCTTCGTCGGACATAACGGTGCACAGTCCTACTATGCTGTGCGAGGTTTCCGCAGTTCGCTCAGGGTCTGAAGGGAAGCGAGGGACTACTGGAACCGGGAGAGGCAAGTGGCAGGCGCTGCTCCCAAGCTGTTTGCGCATTTCGCAGTATGTTGAGCCGGGGAAACGGGAATTTTGCAGCTCATCCCTTCCGGCGGCTCCTCGGGATTGCTTCAAAAGCGGCAATTTTTCCAATCCCGACCTTGACGAAACCGTTTCTGTCCTTAGTCTTGATGCCAATGTTCGGCAATAACCGACAAGTCAACCTGAGCCTGGTAGTCGTAGTAGTAAGCCGCGACGCCGCCGGGTCCTGTCGTTTGTAACCAGAATTTCGACAAAAACCCACGGCTGGAAACGGTCGTGGGTTTTTTGTTACCCTCGCCACCGGCCACAATTGAAACAACATGAGCAAGACAACTGACAAGAAAGCCGCCGCGAAAGCGCCGCGGACAACGAAAGCCTCCACCAAACAGCGCGCCGAAGTCGGACCGCTGATGTTCGGACGCGACATTCTCGTTGAAGCGCTGGAACGCGCCGGTGTCGAAGTCATTTTCGCCTATCCCGGCGGAGCGAGCATGGAAATCCATCAGTCGCTCACGAAATCCAAGATCCGCACGATCCTTCCGCGCCATGAACAGGGCGGCAGCTTCGCAGCGGAAGGTTACGCCCGCGCCACCGGCAAGGCCGGCGTTTGCATGGGAACCAGCGGCCCTGGCGCGACAAACCTCGTCACTGCCATCGCCGATGCCTTCATGGATTCCTGCCCGCTGGTGGCGATCACCGGCCAGGTGAACCAGAACATGATTGGCCGCGGCGCGTTTCAGGAAACCGACATCATCGGCGTCACGCTCCCGATCGTGAAGCATTCGTATCTGGTCACCGATGTGAACGACATTCCGCGCATCGTTGCCGAGGCATTTTACCTCGCGGAATCCGGCCGCCCCGGCCCGGTGGTGATCGACGTGCCGAAGAATGTCCAACAGGCGAAAACCCAGCCCGTCTGGCCAACGCTTGCCGAGATCAAAAAGAATCTGCGCGGTTACAATCAGCCTGATCTTCGCGCTGATGAACTGGCATTGAACGAAATCATGGGGCTGATCGAGAAGGCCGAACGCCCGGTGCTCTACGTCGGTGGCGGCATCATCACCAGCGGCGCGGCGGCGGAACTCAAGAAGTTCGCCGAAGCGTGCAATATTCCGGTGACGACCACGCTGATGGGCATCGGCGCGTTTCCGGAAACGCATCCGCTTTCCTTGCGCTGGCTCGGCATGCACGGCGCGGCGTTCGCCAACTGGGCCGTGAACGGCGAGTACAAGCAGCGCGCGAATGTCAACGAACCGATGGTGAAGCTCAAGGATGGCGCGGATCTGTTGCTCGCGTTTGGCGTGCGTTTTGACGATCGCGTGACCGGCAAGTTCGAAGAATTCTGCAAGCACGGCACGATCGTTCACGTGGACATCGACGCTTCGGAGTTGAACAAGAATCGCAAGGCGCATCTGCCGGTGGTGGGCGATATCAAAGACGCGCTCGCCCGCTTGAACGCGATGATCGCCAAGCGACCGCTTAACAAGAAACACACCGCGTGGCTCGCCCAGATCGACGAGTGGAAGAAGAAGGCACCGTTCGCCTACCACGTCACCGCCGAGATCGCGAACAGTGATCACATGAAGGATCACATGAAGGGTCAGGAAGACCAGGTGATCCTCCAGCAAATGGTGATCGATGCGCTCTACGAATTGACGAAGGGCGACGCGATCATTACGACCGGCGTGGGCCAGCATCAGATGTGGGCCGGCCAGTGGTATAAATACAGCCGCCCCCGCCAGTTCATCACGAGCGGCGGTCTTGGTTCGATGGGTTACGGCTATCCCGCAGCGCTCGGCGCGAAGGTCGCCTGCCCGGACAAGCAGGTCATCGACATCGACGGCGACGGTTCGTTCCTGATGAACATTCAAGAACTTGCGACCGCGCACGTGGAGAAGATCGGCGCGAAAGCGATCATCCTGAACAACCAGCACCTCGGCATGGTGGTGCAATGGGAAGACAAGTTTTACGCCGGCAACCGCGGTCACACGTATCTCGGCAACCCCGATGATCGCGCGCAGGTGTATCCGGATTACGTCCGTGTCTGCAACAGCTTCAACGTGCCCTGCGAACGCGTGATGTATAAGCGCGATCTCAAGGCGGCCATTCAGCGTATGTTGGACGCTGAAGGACCTTACGTCCTGGACGTGATCACGCCTTACACGTCGCACGTGCTGCCGTTCATCCCGGCCGGCCGCACCGTGGCGGACATGATCTGGAAAGACTGATCGAACTTCAAAATGCAATGCGGCGGAAGGAAACTTCCGCCGCTTTTTCGTATTCCGACCCCTGCGCGTCTTCACTTGAATTCTGACCGGAACCCGTGCGTTCTTTTCCCGTGCTGACCACGCTGCGCCGCGCTGAGTACGCCGAACTGGTGATTCTCTTTTTCATCCAGGGCGCAGCGCTTGGCATGTGGTTCGTGCCGCTGAGCACGATCCTGGAAGCCTACGGTTTCGGGGCCGTGCGGCCCTATGCGTTTGCGACTTCCGCGCTCGCCGCGTTTGTGTCACCACTGATTTTCGGGGCGATGGCTGACCACACGGTTTCGCCGGTGGTGGTGCTGCGCGGGCTCGCCATGGCCACGGGCATTGCCATGGCCCTGGCGAGTTTTGCGATCCAACAACGCTGGAATGCCTGGCTCGTGCTCGCGTTCATCCAATTGCACGCGCTCTGTTCCGCGCCCAATTGGAGCATCGCCTCGACCATTGTCTTCGCGCGGGTTTCCGATTCGCGCCACGAATTCGGCCCCATTCGCGCGATGGCCACGCTGGGCTGGATGGGTGGCGGCTGCCTGGTGAGTTTGATGGCCGCGGATACATCGGTGCGCGCGGGCTATGCCGGCGCCGTGGCCTGGATGCTCGTGGCCGCCTTCACGTTTTTCCTGCCGAAGATTGAAACGCCAAAATCCATCAAGCGCCTCACCCTGCGGCAGCGCTTTGGCCTCGATGCTCTCACGCTGTTGAAACATCGCGACCACCGGGTGGTGTTTCTCACGGTGACATTGTTTGCGATTCCGCTGGCTGGCTTCTATCCCTATGCGCCACCGCATCTCCAACAACTCGGCTTCGAACGAACCAGCGCGTGGATGAGCCTGGCGCAGGTCACGGAAGTCATCGCGATGTTTGCCCTGGGCGGCCTGCTGTTGAAATGGCGGATCAAGTGGATTTTCGCCTGCGGCCTCGCCTTCGGCGTGCTGCGATTTGCCATCAGCGCATTCGATCTTCCCTGGGCGTTATTGACCGGCATCGTTCTGCACGGCGTTTCGTTCACGCTGATCTTCATCACCGCACAGATTTATCTGGATCAACGCGTCGATCCGTCCTGGCGGGCGCGGGCGCAAGCGTTGATGGCGCTCATGAATGGCGGGTTTGGAAACTTGCTGGGTTATTTGGGCACGGGCTTCTGGTTCGAATTCGCGCAACGCAATCCCGCCGGCGGATGGCGCCTGTTCTGGAGCGGTCTGGCCGCCGCTGTTCTGCTGGTCGCGGCGTATTTCCTGTGCGCATACCGCGGGGTCGGCAAGGTGCCGAAACGTTCCAAGGATTTGCCCGTTTGATCCGCGCACCAAAGCAGCGGTTCCCCCTCTTTTTCCCGATCAATCCGATCAGGTCCGCGCGAGAACCGTGGCGGGCTCCGGTGACACCGATTTCACCGGCGAGGGAGCGATGATCGGAAGTTCCAGCACGAACATCGCGCCCGTGTTGGGTCCGTCGCTGAAAACCTTCAATGCGCCACCCAATTCACGCGCGGCGTTTGCGCCGCTGTGCAGCCCGAAGCCATGGCCATCCTTGCGCGTGGTGAAACCTTGCGTGAAAATCCGCTGCAGATTTTCCAGTGCGATTCCAATTCCGTTGTCGCGCACACTCACCTGCACCCGGCCTTCGCCGGCACGTTTCACGGCCACGACGATTTCCCGGTTTTCATTGCGATGGTTCAACGCCCACTTGGCGTTGCTGATCAGATTGATGAGAATCTGAAGCACCTTGTGACGATCCAAAACAACTGACGGCACCTCATCGTATTCGCGCCGGATCGTGATGCGATGGCGTTCCAGCGCAGCGCAGTTGACGTTGATGGCGTCCTCCAGAAGTTCCTTCGGCTCGAGTTCTTCCAGCACGCCGATGGATTTGGCGTGGCTCTGCTGCATCGAAACAATGACCTTGATGTGGTCGATGTTCTTTGCAAGCGACTCCATCTCGTTCCGGAGCAGGGTGCGATCCGCCTCCAGCGCGCCGCCGAGCCGCTCCAGATAATCCGGCAGCGCGCGCCCCTTGGGATCGTCCTTCAAGAAATGGGCAAGCTCCTCCGGCGGCCGCTTCAACAAGCCAGCGCAACGGGAAACCAGCTCAACGCGCGAGTTTCGCAATCGCTCGGCCACAATCGATGCCGAGACGTTCAGGCTGTTCAGCACGTTCCCGACGTTGTGCAAAACGCCGGTCGCCACTTCCGCCATGCCGGCCTGCCGCGACGCAGCGATCAGCCGGTTTTGTGTCAGCGCGAGTTCCTTATGCGCGCGCTCCTTGGCCTCGATCTGGTCCTTGAGTTCCCGCGTACGATGCTCCACCCGGAGTTCCAGTTCATCGTTCGCGCAGCGAAGGGCTGATTGCGCATGGTGCAGCAATCGGTTTTTTCGGGCGATGATGACCGCCCAAACCAGCGCGAGACCCGAAACCGCGGCCACGGCCAGTAGCGCCCCGAGCAGCCGCGTGAAGGTCCACCAAGGCGGAAGCTGGATCACTTCGACGTCACCCGGCGTTCGCAGGTTCAGCATGAACCCGCGAGGCGCGCCGTGCTCGTCGCTTTGAACCGAGTAGAGCCCCGTAAGCGCGATCCGGCTGCCGATCTTCAGATCATCCATGTCGCGATTTTGCCGCGTTCGATCGAGCCGCGCTTCGAAAACCGAGGTTTCCGATCGCACCAGCAAAACCAGCTCGGAATCCTTCCGCACCAGGTTGAGTAGAGTTCCCTGCGCGCGTGCCAGCAAACCTTCGAGATTCAAGTTCACGGCATCGACCGACGAGAGCTGCGCCACGGGCGGGTTCGTTCCCGTTCCAGTGCGCCGGAAGGTTGCTTCGCGCAATAGAAACTTCCGCCCTTCCGTGCCGGCGAATCCAACCACCTCCACCCGGTCGCCGATCTGAAACTGGTTGGTCTCGCGGCTCAGTGCGAACAATCCGTCGCCGCCGTCCTGAATGCAGACGTAACGCCCCGGCGCCTGGAGCACGACCGTTCCGGTGGTGCGAATGCGCCGGTTCAACGCGCGCTCGATGCTGAACTGCCGGAGCGAAGACAATGGACGCAGCGGCAACGCGAAAGGATCGACAGGCTTGGGTTCTTCAATTTTGAAATATTTGATCTCGGGCGACCATATCTGGATGCCGGTCAATTGCCGCCGCTCGTTTGCCGTGGCAATGCAGACGCCCACCACGCGAATGATCGAGCCCGCCATTTCGTGCAACGACTCGGACGGCGGCGTCCAGGTAGTGAACTCGCCTGAAGAAGTGCTGAGATCGAGGCGGACGAGGCCATTGGTCTCCACGACCTGTCGCACGTAGCCGCGCACCTCCACCCACCGGCCGTCTTCCACACCGGTCATGGCCTGTTCCAGGGTCACATAAGTGCCCGGCCCGAGATCCAGCCAGCCCGACCGCGTCAGCTGGGCGTTGGTGATGGCTGGAACAAACTCGCCAGGTGTCACCTCGCCTTCGATATTCACAATCATCCCCGCCTTTGGCGCTCCCAATCCCACCCAGCGCGGATTCAAAACCTTCAATCCGCCGCTGCTGTCGGCAACGAACGCAAAAGGCGTTTTCGCGTCTGCCCACATGAGCAGCGCACGCAACTTCACCTTGCGGCCTCGATGCTCCTCCGGCGGACTGAGATCACGCACCTGTTCCGCCAGGAGCAAAACCTCGGGAACCTTGAAGGGCACGTTTGTCCCCGGAATGGTCCGGTATAATCCGCCGCGAATACATTGGTGAACGCCGGTCATGAACGGATGTCCGAAAGCGCGCACGCGCTCACCCTTGCGCACGGGGAGAGTCTGATCGGTGAGCACCGTGATCTGCCCGGTCTCGTCCCAGATGATCAGCTTCTTCCCAGGCTCGTGGTCCTTCACCACGCCTTCGACGATGTAAACCAGGTTCGTTGGAGTATCCTCCCGAATGTCACGGCTCAGCCGTATCGGTCCTTCGAAGCGCGGGTCGGTTTGAAGGTTTCCCACAATTTCCACTTCGTCGGAATTCTGGATGAAGACCGCGAGCTGGCGCATGTCGCCGTTGCGATCTGCCAGCAGGCTGCTGGTGCCGGTGATGCGGATGAAATCGCCCGGCTCCGCGAGGAACGGCTTGGAGCCCTTCAGCACGTAGGCGATTCCCACCGCACCGCCTGACTGCACGTTCAACGTAACGTGCGTTTCATCATCAAGCCGCTTGTCCACGAGACAAACAACATCGGCCAGCACCGGATGGTTGAGGCGCAGATGCGCCAGATCGGGCACCACGAGAGGTTTCAATTCTTCCCGCCCGACAAGTTCGATTTTGGTTTCGGCCCACACGAACTGCTCGCGTTCCGGAATGATGATTCCATCGAATCGCACCCGCTGGCCGGGCTCAAAGACCATGGGCGACCCAGCGACGGGGAGGAACACAGGCTGGCCGGAGGCTTCGCCCCAAGCGACGCTCCATTCCCGGTCGTGGTAATAAAACAGGAACTCCGTCTGAATCCGCCGCGGCTGCGGGCGTTCTTCCAGCGGAATCTGCCAGATGTGTAAAACGTTGGTGAGGATCGGGAGCGTGTGGGGATCGACGAACTCTGCCCGGCTGGCCGATGGCAAAACAACGGCGCACGCGATGCCGCACAAGAGAAGTGCGCGCAATCGGTCAAAGATAACGCCAATCATGATTCAAACGAGCGCTGCCGGAATTCCGCGACGGCGCAAACGACGAAGCACTATCGGCGGAACAACAGCTCGCTTGAGGCGGAACCTCTTTGCTGGCGGGTACCGCGGAGGCGGGGCGCACCCTTGGCAAAGCTGGCTCAAACCAAGGTCATTTCCGGGAAACCATTACCCCCCGCCGCGCTCTCATCTGATAGGAACGCGTGGTTGAAGACGGGGTGAGGGTTTAATCCGGCGCCTTTCGGAAACAACCTTTGAGAATCGCTATACCTGCGATTTACCGAGGGGTCGAACGGATGGAAACTGCGCCAGAAAATCCGTCGGCCTTGGCCGTAATTGTGATATT
>CAMLLE010000121.1 GCA_946480555.1 uncultured Verrucomicrobia subdivision 3 bacterium | reverse complement strand
GCTTTTCACCAGCGCCTGCAACCCGCCGACGCCGATCACGCCCGGCAGCGTCCACCCGGGAAAGGGCAGCAGCAATTCACGCGCGCCGGTGGCGAGAATGAGCTTCTTCCAGCTGATCGCGCGCGCGCCCTCCGGATGTTCAGCCAGCAGTGTTCGGGTGGTTGGCGACGCGACGACGCTGGTTTGATCGAGCACGGTTGCACCGGATTTCTGAAAGCGCTCGATCCATTGCCGCGCCTGCGGATTCTGAACGCGAGTTTGTTCGCCTCGCCAAATCTGACCGCCGAGCCACGGCGTGTCATCGACCACTCCGACGCGCTGGCCAGATTCGGCCGCGGCGCAGGCCGCAGCCAATCCAGCCGGCCCGGCGCCGACGATGACGATGTCGAATTGGAAGTGGCGGGACATCAGATGGTGGCGGTAGGGCGCGTCGCGCGCGCGCCGGATTCAGGTATCGCTGCGGCGCGCGCGGAGCGACGCGCCCTACCTTGGATGTTCGTTGTTTTCATTCAGTCTGTCCGCACATCCATTCCTTCCGCGCACAACGTCTGGCAGCTGCGGCAGTGCGGCTGGCCGTTGATCGTCACGCGGCATTCCATGCAGATGCCCATGCCGCAGAGCGGCGCGCGGCTTTCGCCCAGGACCGATTGGCGGAACTTCAGTCCTCCCGCCATCACGACGGCGGCCGCAACGATCGTTCCGCGTTCAACCGTGATCGGCTTTCCATTGATCCGCAGTGTCACGCGGTCAGTCATGGTGAGCTCCGCCGTTCGCGACGCGCGCGGGCAAATAAGGTTGGTGCGGAATCGCTGGAGCGCGTCCCAGCAGCTGGTCGGCAATCAATCTTCCGGTGCCGAGCGAAGTGGTGATGCCCAGACCTTCATGACCGGTCGCCAGCCAGATGCGATCGCTGACAATGCTCGGGCCGATGAGCGGCAGTTTGTCGGGCGTCGCCGCGCGATGTCCGGTCCAGACGCGAATTGCGGAGAGCTCCGAAAGCTTGGGCAGATATTCGATCGCACGTTTCAACATGCGGTCGAGCAGCGGCTGATCGACGGCTGAATCCTCCGCGTCAAACTGGCGTGATGAGCCGATCAGCATCTGGCCGGTCTGGCGGGGCTGGATGTTGAACGCGACTGAATCCTTGCCCATCGAATGCGCGCTCTTGAGGTAGCCAAGCTCGACAATTTGATGGTGCACGAAGCCGGGGTAACGATCCGTGATGACGAGATGCCCTTTGCGTTTTCGCACTGGCAATCCGGGCGTGAGGGCAGGGGACCACGGTCCGGTCGCGCTGAGGCTGCGTCGGGCGCAAATGCGGGAACCGTCCGCCAGTTGGACGCCGCCATCCTCAAGCAGCTTTTCCACTCGGACACCGGTTCGCAACTCGGCGCCGTGGGATTTCGCTTGCTCGATCAAATAGCGCGCGGCGCAGGGCGGATAAATCACGCCGTCGTCCACGACGCGCAAACCGCCGGCCATGCCCTTGCGAAGATTCGGCTCAGCGCGTTCCACTCCGCGCGCGTCGAGAACTTCCACGCGCACGCCGCGTTGCTCGTAATACCGTTGCTTGCGATAAACTTCCGCCATTTCCTCGTCATCCGCCGCCACCCAAAGCGTGCCGCACACTTCGTATTCAACATCAGGGGGAAGCTCGGCGCGCAGTTTGAGCCACAGTTCGCGGGAGAAATTGGTCAGCGCAAACTGCGGTTCTGAATCGTCCATGACCACGATGTGACCCATGCCCGCCGCGGTGGTGCCGCCGCCGATTGGGCCGCGATCCAGCACCAGCACCTTCATGCCGCTGCGCGCGCATTCGCAAGCGCACGCTGCACCGACGATTCCGGCGCCGACAATGACAACATCGTAAGTCATCAACGTGGTGCAGGGGCTGTGACTGCTTCGCCCGCCTTCGCGCCGATGCCCCAGCAGAATGGATCGCGCTCATCCAGGATTTGCGTGATCTCGGCATTGATGTGCGCCGTGCCGGTGATGATCGGCTGGATTTTCCCGTTTGCGCGGTCAATCCAGCGAAACTTCCCGGTGAACGTGCTGCCGATGATGCTCTCCTGAATCCACGCTCCGCCCTCGGCGAGTTTGCCGTCAGCGGCGAGGCAGGCGAGCTTCGCGCTGGTTCCAGTGCCGCACGGCGAACGATCGTAGGCTTTGCCCGGACATTGAACGAAGTTCCGCGAATTCGCACCGGCAATGGTGGGGGAACCGAAAAGCTCCACGTGATCCACTTCCGGAAATCCCTGCGCGTTTACCGCCTGCCGCACGCGCCAGCAAAAATCCGTCAGCGCTTCAACGTTGTTGAGATTCAGCTGCTGGCAGTGGTTCTGAACCAGGTAGAACCAATTGCCGCCCCACGCGACATCGCCGGTCACTTTGCCAATTCCGGGAACTTCCACCGTAAAATCTTTCTTGGCGCGCCAGCCGGGAATGTTGGCCACGGAAACTTCGCCGTTGTCGTGCAAGGTGGCGGTGACGATGCCGACGGGAGTTTCAATCCTGTGTTCGCCCGGTTCAATGCGGCCGAGGTAAGCGAGCGTGACGACCAGCCCGATGGTGCCGTGGCCGCACATGCCGAGGTAGCCGACGTTGTTGAAAAAAATCACGCCACACGCGCAGGAGCGATCCACCGGCTCCACCAGCAGCGCGCCGACGACAACATCCGATCCGCGCGGCTCGTTCACGATGGCAGACCGGAAATGATCAAACCTGGATTGAAACAGATCGCGCCGCTCAGCCAGCGGCCCGCTGCCGAGATCTGGCCCGCCGTCAATCACCACACGGGTCGGTTCGCCGCCAGTGTGGGAATCGATCACGCGGATTCGATGCTTGGCCGAGTTCATGTTCATAAGGTAACTGGGAGCTGACGCGCGTCTTGTCGCTTTCAGCAGCGCCGACTACGATTTCGGCACAATCCGTGGACGCCATCGATCCAGCCAAATTGCGGAATGAACTGCTGACGCAACTCGCGGAGCCGCTCGTGGGCGAAGCGTTGTTCGATTGCTTGCCCGACGTGGTGTTCTTCGTCAAGAACGCGCGCTACGAATACGTGGTGGTGAACCAGACCCTGGTCGAGCGTTGCGGAAGAACTTCGAAGGACGAACTGGTCGGCCGGCGCGCCGATGAGGTGTTTCCCTCCGCTTTGGGGCAGACGTATCGCGCGCAGGACGAACGCGTGTTGCGCAGCGGCGAGGCAATTCTCAATCAGCTGGAGCTTCACTTTCATCCGTCCGGCGGGCGCGGCTGGTGCGTGACGAACAAGCTGCCGTTGCGCGGGCGCAGCGGGGGTGTGATCGGGATCGTGGGTGTGTCCAAGGACTTGCGGCCGGGCCCGGAAAGAAGCCGTGAGTTTGCCGATCTGGCAAAGGCCATCCAACGGATTCAATCCCATTACCACGAACCGTTGCGGGTCCGCGATCTGGCGGCAAGCGCGGGACTGTCGGAATACCAGTTTGAGCAACGGTTGCGGCAAATCTTCCAATTAACCGCGGGACAGCTGATTCAGAAGACGCGGATGGAACATGCCGTCCGCTGGCTCAGGACGACCGAGCGTTCCATCGCGAGCATTGCGATGGATTGCGGGTATTCGGATCAGAGCGCATTCACGCGGCAATTCCGGCAGACGGTGGGATTGTCGCCGACGGAATATCGTCGCAGCCTGGGAAAATAGTTGGCGGCACTCACGAAAGGGTGGGGCGCGTCTCTCCGAGCGCGCCGCTTTCATCTTCCAACTTCGTCCGGCGCGCTCGGAGATGCGCCCCACCAGAATCACGCCGCTGGAACTTGGATCAAGACCACGTCGCCCGGCAGCAGAGGTATGTCCACGCCGTTCAGCAACTGCGCCGGTTCAACTCGGATTTCTTCATTGCTCCGTTTGATGACGATCTGCGTTGGATCCGACGGCGATTGGTAAACCGCGTTCAAGATGGCTTGCGCCAGTGTCAGTCCATTCCGCCATTGAACCACCGGGTTTTGCACCGGACCGACAATCGTGATGTTGGCGGCCACCTGCGGTGTCACCGGCGTGACGGTGAAATCACCGTTCTGCGGCTGACGTTGCATTCCGGCCAGTGCATCGCGCTGGCCGGCCATGTAAGCGGCGCGAGCTTCCGCTTGGGCGCGTTTCCTGGAGACGCAGCCCGCGCCGCAAACTATTCCCGCACAGGCCAGCAGCCAGAAGATTCGTAAGGATCGATCCATGTTACTCGAGCTTTTTGAGAATATCGTCCCAACCGCCTTCCACTGGTTCAATCTCAATTCTATCGCCTGCTTTCGATGCACCTTGCGATGGCGATTCGCCCGGCGGCGCTTTTGTTTTCGCGGGAACGCTCGCCAGGGGAGCCAGAGCTGGAGCCGCCTCGGCAATTTCCGCCTCCGCAGCTTCCGTTGCATCCGGCACATGCCACGATCTTCGATGGTCCAGCCAGTTGCGATAGCGTTGGAAAGTCCACATGCCATTATCGGCGCCGGTTTCCAGCGCAGACACGATTTTGAAGAACTCACGGTTGCGGATGAAGTTCTTGATCGCGTGCGTCGCCATCAGGATTTCGCACTCGGGAACGCGCAGGTTCAAATCGGCGCGGAAATGCAGCCGCTGTGAAATGACGGCTACCAGGCAATCCGCGAGCTGCGCGCAAACTGCGTTCTGAATCTCCGCCGGAAAAGCTGAGGCGACGCGTTGAATGGCTTCGGCGCAGGTCGAAGAATGGACTGTAGCCAGCACCAGATGTCCGGTTTCAGACGCGCTCATCGTGAGCCGCATGGTTTCCGGATCGCGCATTTCGCCGACCATCAGCACATCGGGATCTTCGCGCAAGGCATCCAGCAAAGCCTGTTCGAAGCTGGGCGTATCGCGGCCCACTTCGCGCTGGCGGATGTATGATTTTCGCGGCCGGAACGTGTATTCAATCGGGCTTTCGATTGTCACGATGTGGCGCGTCTCCGCGAGATTGATTTCCTGAATGAGCGCCGCGAGGGTGGAAGATTTCCCGGAGCCGGTGGGACCGCTGACGAGAATCAAACCGTGCTGATGATTGATCAGCTTCTTGAGATCGGGATGCAGGTTGAGCTTTTCGATCGTGGTGGAAAACGCCGCCAGTAGACGAATGGCGAAACCAACGCCGCGTGCCGTTTGCAACACATTGATGCGGCAGCGAACACCATGGATCGTGCGCGACAGATCGGCGGAACGGCGTTCGAGGAATTGATTCCAATGCGCATCGCCGATCAGCGTCCGCGCGAAGCCGAGTAACGCGGCTGGCGGAATCGGTTCGCCGACGGTTCGCAGCGTGCCGCGAATCCGCAGCGCCGCGGGAAGCCCCGCTTCCAGATGCAGGTCGCTCGCGCCCTGTTGCTGCGCGGCGGCGATGAGATCTTCAAGGCTCATGCGTGTTACAGGTAAAGCTACACGAACACGGAGACCACAGGAAAGTTGCGGCACTTGGAAATAGAAATTTTAGCCACAGATGAACCACAGATTGAACACAGATCGCTGGAAACTGAGCCAGGTTTCGCACTTCAACTTTCGCGTGCTGCTCATCCGTGTTTCATCTGTGTTTCATCTGTGGCTGAATAGAGCGCTAACAGGCATCAGCAGCTGGTCGGGACTTCCTGGAGAACTTCCACGCAATGAGGAATGGCGCCGGCCACGAAGCTCAAGCATTCCACGGCACCGCTTGGCTTGCCGGGCAGGCAGATCACCAGCGCGCGCTCCACCACCACGGCCAGGGCGCGGGAGAGAATCGCGTTCTTCGTGATCTTCATGGATTCCATGCGCATCACTTCGCCGAATCCGGGCAGTTCGCGCACTGCGATTTCCCGGACGGCTTCCGGTGTCACGTCGCGCAAGGCAACGCCGGTTCCGCCGGTTGTCAGAATCAGCTGGCAGCCTTTCGCGATCTGCTCGCGGATCGCGCGCTGAATGTCGCGCTTCTCATCCGGAACCAGTTTCTCATCCGCGACCTTCCAGTCGTACCCTTCGGCGGCCTTCTTGAGTGCTGGTCCGCCGAGATCGTCGTAAAGGCCTTTGGAAGCGCGGTCAGAAATGGTGATGATGCCAGTGGGAATCATGGGACGGACGAAGGTTCAGAGGTGTCGGAGTTCAGCAACCGGTTCTTATGTTTGATGCAGAAGTCAATGAACTGCTGCTCGTCAACAAAGCGATGAGCCGCATCCGGCAGCGAATCGTAAACTGCGCCAAAAAGCTTCCGCAGGAAAACGTCGTTTTGCAGTGCGGAAGCGGCGGTTTGCTGCGCGACGCTCAGATGGCGAGCGACGGGCTCTGCCAGCTTCGTGAGGTAATCCTGAAGCAAAGTCTCACGAACAGCGTTTCTGGATTTCTCGGCGGCCGAGGCGAGCGATGCTGAGTTCGCTCGGGCGATGGCTGCCAGGTTCTTGAGCTTTGAAGAAGCGGCCGTTCCCAACATCGTGAGTCGAAATGAAGCACCGCGCGCTGGAACCGCCGATTTCAGACTGCATAGCGGAGCCCAGGCTGTGCCGTCCGAGGAGAACTGATCGGATTCGCGGAGAAAGCCCGCTTCCAGCAACGCGCACACTTCCCGACGAGGCAGAGTCCCGAGTTCTTGGCCTTGCCGTGAGATGCGCAGTTTTTCGTTCATGCGACTGGCGTCTTGGTCTTGCTCACCAACCTGATGTCCGTGATCTGCATCTGTTTGTCCACGGCTTTGCACATGTCGTAGATCGTAAGAGCGGCGACGCTGACGGCGGTGAGCGCTTCCATTTCGATGCCGGTTTGGGCGGCGATTTTTGCGGAAGCAGTGATCACAATGCGATCGTTCGACTTTGGAATTTCAAAGTTCACTTCGCAATGCGTCAGGGGCAGGGGATGGCAGAGCGGAATGAGTTCACCCGTCTTCTTCGCGGCCAGGATTCCAGCCAGGCGCGCCGTTGCGAGGACGTTTCCCTTGGCGACGGATTTCGATTCAATCAACCGAAGCGTCTCCTTTTGCAGCCGGATTTCCCCGCGCGCCACAGCTTCGCGCTGCATGATCGGTTTGCTGGAAACATCCACCATGCTGGCTTCGCCGCTGGCATCGATGTGAGACAGGCGTTTCTTCACGGCCATAATGATTTAACGATTCGCAGGTTCGACTCCGCCAACTTCAACCCGTTCTTTCCAAGCCCTCGTCGCGGCACGAATCTGCTGGCCCGTTTGCAGAACGGGTTTCACGAACTTGGGAGTGAACCACGGAAACGCGCCGATCAAATCCGAAATGACAAGAATCTGTCCGTCGCAATCCGGGCCTGAACCAATTCCGATCGTCGCGAACGGAAATTTCTCCGTGACTTCTTTTGCAACCGGCGGTGTGACCAATTCCAGCACCACCGCGAATGCTCCGGCTTCCGCCAGCGCCGCAGCGTCATCCAGCAGTTTCGCGCGGCCCGCATCGTCCTTGCCCTTGATCCGATACTTCCCGCCCTCCTCGAGCACGTGTTGCGGCAGCATGCCGATGTGGCCCACGAAGGGAACTCCGGCGGCAATGATCGCCTTTGCTTGTGGCAGAATTTCGCGACCGCCTTCGGCCTTCACGTACTCGGCCCCGGCTTCAACGAGCCGGCGCGCATTCGCCACCGCCTGTTCGGGAGTTTCGTAGCTGCGATACGGCAGATCGGCACCGATCAATGCGTTCGTCCGAGCGCGAGTCGCGGCGCGCGCGTGATGCAACATCTCATCCATCGTCACGTGTGTGGTGTCCGGATAGCCGAGCATCACCATGCCGAGCGAATCGCCCACGAGCAGCAACGGAAT
>CAMLLE010000120.1 GCA_946480555.1 uncultured Verrucomicrobia subdivision 3 bacterium | reverse complement strand
GGTTCCACTTGTTGTTGTATTCAAACACCCAGCCGCTCGGTTCCACCTTGGCGGGGTTCTTCTGATACCAGTCGCCGCGGAACCGGATTTCCTTCTCCATCAGCCATTCCGCCGCCTGCTTCATGCGTGGGTGATCGGCCGGAATTCCCGATTCACGCAGACAGATCGCCACAATGGCAGTGTCCCAAACCGGTGAGAAACACGGCTCAATGCGGACGCTGTTTTCCGTTTCATGCTGGAGCCGTGTCAACTCCTTCCATTCGCGCTGAAGAATCGGATTGTCGTTGGCATAGCCCAGAGCCTTGAGCGCGATGATGGAATTCAGCATCGCCGGGAAAATGGCCGCCAAGCCTTCGGACCCTTCGAATCGTTCCAGCATGAACTGCTCGCACTTCTTCAACGCGCGTTTGCGGAACGGATGAATGCCATGCTGCGCGAAGACTTCCGCGAATTTATGCAGCCGATCCAGCCAGAGGAAAAAGTTCCGCAGCGAAAACCGCTCGGGATCGGGCGGCAGCGCCAGATCGCGCTCGTGGAAGCCTTGAGGATAAAGCTCGTCGAGCGTGACGCGATTGCGCGGCAGGCGCGTGGGTTTGAAATGGTTGATGATTGCCAGCGGTACGAGCATCGCGCGCGACCAATTGCTCATGTCCCAGAAATTCACGTGGAACCATTTGCCGATGAGCAGCACTTCGCACGGGATCGTGGGAACGTATTCCCATGGGTAGAGGCCGAGCAACGCAAGATACAGTTTTGAGAACGTGTTCATGCGCGGCACCCCGCCGAAGTTCAACGCCACTTCGCGCGCGCGCAGCATTCGCGGATCGGTCACCGGCACGCCCGCCAGCTTCAGCGCGAGGTACGCCTTGATCGTGGCATTCACTTCCGCCGGGCCGCCGTAGTAGATATTCCAGCCGCCGTCCGGCAGCTGCATGGAAAAGATATGATTGACCGCCTTGCGCTGCCATTCGGGATCCACGCTGTCATCCCAGTGATGGTAGGCCACCATGTCTGAGACGAGCGTAGAATCGACCATCAGCTCGCCGACCCAGTAACCTTCCGGTTTTTGAATCGAGAGCAGGTACTCCTGCGAGCGCCGGATGGCGGCCTCAAAATTCTGCGGGATTCCTGACGCAGCTCCATGGGGAAATGCGTCTCCCGCGCGGTTTTTCTCTGACATGGCAGACACGACGATACTCTGCGAACCGTTATTCGACGTGTAAAGAGTTTAATCCTACCCGCCGCGGCGCTGAGCAACTTTAACCGGCAGCGCCCGAGCGCACCGAACGAGTCGCAGCCGCTGATGAACGGCAGACGTTCTCGAATTCCCGTTTCCTCGGGCAGACGGCGTCGCCGCGGGTCGCTGGGCTGCGCTCCATTTCAAGCGGGCAACACGCGCTCAAGCTGCGTCTCGCATTGAGCGGCGCGGTTGAATGTTGAATGTTCCCATTCTTCTTCATAACGTCAGCCGTGCCTGTGCATCTGACCATTCTGGGAAGCGGTTCCGCGGGAAATTCTGCCTACGTGGAAACGCCGGAAACGCGCCTGCTGATCGACGCGGGATTCAGTGCCAGACAGATTCGCGAACGCCTGGCCAGCGTCGCCCGCGCCCCGGAGAATCTGTCCGGAATCCTGATCACGCACGAGCACGTCGATCACATCCAGGGCCTGGCCATCCTCGCTCAAAAGCTCCGCGTGCCGGTTTATTGCAATCGCGCCACGCAGGACGCCATTCAATTCCAGCTCAACGTGCGCATCGAATGCCGAGTCTTCGAAACCGGCGCCTGTTTTGAGATTGGCGATGTGCAGGTGGAAACGTTTTCCATTCCACACGATGCTCAAGATCCAGTCGGATACCTGCTCCGCACGAATGGCGTGAACGTGGGATTCCTCACTGACCTCGGCCACGTCACCAGGCTTGTCACCGAACGCGTGCGCAGCGCGAACGTGCTCGTGCTGGAATCCAATCACGACGTCAAAATGCTCCAGGATTGCCGCCGCCGGCCCTGGAGTTTGAAGCAACGTATCCTCGGCCGGCACGGACATCTTTCCAATGCCGCCGCCGCCGATGCCGCTTCGGAAATCATGTCCGCCGATTTGCGTCATCTGTACCTCGGCCACTTGAGCCGTGAGTGCAACAAGCCCGAGCTCGCGCGCACAGTCATGGCGGAGCGATTGCAGCAGATCGGCGCAAATCACGTCGCGCTCACGGTTGCAAACCAGGATGCGCCCTGCCCCACGTTGACCTTGTGATCGACGGCTGAAAGGCCATGAACGTCCGCCGCATCGAATCGCTCAACCTTCCGGAGCTTGAACCCTATCGCACCATGCGCCGCCCGCAGGAGCATTGCGATCAAGGCATCTTTGTTGCAGAAGGCGAAAAGGTCGTGCGCCGTTTGCTCGAAAGCCACTTCGGCGTCGTCTCCGTTTTGCTGCCGGAAAAATGGCTGCGCGATTATGAACCGTTGATTCGCGCCCGTCCGGAAAAGGAACTGCCGGTGTTCGTCACGGAAATGCGCGTGCTGGAGGAGCTGGTGGGATTTCCTATGTTTCAAGGGGTGCTGGCGGTGGGAAAAATTCCTGAACGCAGCACGCTGGAAAACGTCCTGCGCAGCAGTCCATCGCCGCGTCTGCTGGTCGCAATTGACGGACTCACGAGCGCGGAGAATGTCGGCACCGTTGTCCGCAATTGCGCCGCCTTCAGTGCGGAGGCTTTGATTGTGGGTGAAACTTCGTCCAGCCCGTTCCTGCGGCGCGCCGTGCGGAATTCGATGGGGGCAATCTTTCAGTTGCCCGTGATTGAGACTGGAAACCTTGCCGGCACGTTAAACCAGCTTCGCAGCAATGGAATTCGCGTGGTGGCCGCGCATCCGCATGTGGAAGGACGCACGCTGGCGCAGGCCAATTTACGGCGGGATTGCTGCCTGGTATTCGGCAGCGAAGGAAATGGGATTTCGCCCGAAATTCTCGCGGTGTGCGATGAAGCGGTGGCGATTCCCATGCCGCCGAATGTCGATTCGCTCAACGTCAACGCCGCGGCCGCCGTGTTTCTCTACGAAACCTCCCGGCAACGTGGACGCGTCTGAGCGTTTGCATGATCCGCCATTTCCTTCGGCTTCTTCTCGCTGGCGTTCTGTTGAGTTCGACCGTGATGTTCGCAGCCGAATCGACCAACACTGAACTCCGGGTCGCCACTTACAACCTGCGGTTCGCGAGCGACTTCGGTCCAAACTCCTGGCCAGAGCGCCGGCCATTGATGCAACAGGTCGTTTCGGCGATGGCGCCCGATGTCATGGGAACGCAGGAAGGTTTGCACCAGCAGCTGCTCGATATGGCGGCTGATCTGCCGGACTACGATTGGATCGGCGTCGGCCGCGACGGCGGGACACGCGGCGAATTCATGGCAATCTTCTATCGCAAAGCGCGGCTGCAACCGCTCGCAACGAATCACTTCTGGCTGTCTGACACCCCGGAAATACCGGCGTCGGCCTCCTGGGGAAACAAAGCGAAGCGCATGGTAACGTGGGTGCAATTTCGCGATCGGCAAAGCGGAGTCGAGTTCCTCCTCTTCAACACGCACTTCGATCATCAATCCGAGAACGCCCGGCTGAAAAGTGCGGAGTTGATTCACCAGCGCATCGCGGCGATGACCAATCCGCCGCCGGTCATCCTGGTCGGCGATTTCAACACCCAACCCGGTCAGACGCCATACATCGCGCTGACAAAAGCGGGATTTCTAAACGATACCTGGCTCACCGCCGCGAAACGCGGGCCGGAAAACATGGGAACCTTCAACAACTTTGAAAGCCTTCCCGCCAACGGCCGTCGTATTGACTGGATTCTGACACGCGGCGCGATCCAGGCTGACGAAGTGGAAATCATCACGGCCCGGCCACGCGGCCAATGGCCGAGCGATCATCTGCCGGTCTTGGCGCGGGTAAGGTTTCTCGTTGGCTCGGGGAATCCGAATTTGCGAAGGTGAACTGCGCACGGCAAGTTCGCCCACTGATCGGCGCATTCACTTCGATCGGGACCTCAACTCAGCGCACCCACGTTTTCCAATACGACCTCCACTTTCGGCCGCGGCTCATTCTTTCCCGTGTGCAGAGTCGTGAACAAGCCGTGCCAGAATCCCAGGCCATAGTACACGTGGCTTTCCACCAGCAACGGCAACGCCATCAGGCTGCGAATGAGCCCATGGGCAGGAACTGACGCCAGCGTTTGTCCGAGGATCGCAAACGCGTAAAGCGCGAGCGGTGATGCGACGAACAACTTCACACGATTCCAATCCGCATTTCCGGGAATGAGCAACAGGACCAGCAATGCAAACAGGTAAACGACGAACAATGGCGGCACGAAGTTCAGGGCGGAACCCAGCGTGGGATGCAAGCGGAACTGCTCTGCACGGCCGCGCCCGTAGGTGCGCAGCATCTTGGAAAATGCCTTGAGCGTGGGCCGTGGCCGGCGAAACACGACGAGTTCAGGATCGTAAATCAACTTGCCGCCGCGATTCAGGAGCTCGTCCATCAGGGCGTTCTCCTCGTTGGGATAAAGCGCCTCATCGAATCCACCCAACTCCAAAAACGCCTCCCGCCGCACCAGCAGATTGCAGAGGATCAACTCCTTTTCACCGCTCGCCCGTGCCACCCCAGCCTTTGCGTAGCGAGCGCGGCTCGGTCCGAACGCGATCCAGCTCGAAAGCACCACCGCAAAAATTTGTTCCAGCGGCGGTGCATCGGCCGGACAAAGATTCGGTCCGCCCACCATCATCACCGTGGGATCAGCAAAATGCCGGATGGCGAGCCGCAAGTTTCCTGGATTTGCCACCGAATCGTCGTCGAGGAAATAAATCAAATCGCCTTTGGCCGCACGCGCTGCGACGTTGCGCTGAACCGATGGTTGTTTGCCGCGGGCAATGATGATCTCCAGCCTGTCTGCCGGATAGTCCAGCTGCTTCGCGGCCACGGCGGATTTGACCTCCGCTTGTCCGGGTCGCGCCGCAATGATGATGGAAACGCTCGGCAATGGCTGACTCACGGCGCAAAAACTACGAACCGGAGGGCGAAGATCAACCATCAATTCCACCCCGCCGATCCGGTTCAGTGTTTGTGATCTGGAAGCTCGTCCAGCGAGAGGGGCGGACGCTGTTGAATCTCCTTCGCCCATTTCAAGCCGCGTTCGCTGACGTGAAACTGTGCCACGATCCGATCAGTCACATCCACGATCTCCACATCTTCGGAGGCGAAATTGAGCTCCCATTTGCTGACGATCACGTCCACATGAGCGTTCCGGGCAATCACGGCCAGCTTGTTGGTGATCGTCTCCATGATCGGCAGGACTGAGCCGGTGCTGAAACCCTGCTCGTGAGCGCGGTGCTGCCGCTGCTGCATGCGGAATTCGATCGCTTTCATCGTCTTCTCGTCATTCGCCGCCTTCGCTTTGTCGTGCTCGGCCTTCACCGCATTCCCCACCGCGGCGAACTCGGCGGAATTGGCGTAAGCCACAGCGACGGCGCGCGAATCATAAACTCCAACGCGCAGTGTGTTGGTCGATTGGGCCGGCGCGACAATCGCCCACATCATCAATGCTACCGCTGCCAGCCACCTTGCGAATGCAGATGAAGTTTTCATGGGCGAATCATCTCACGCCCGCGCAGAGACCGTTAATCGAAATTTTCGAATCGAAGATCGATTCAACCGCAGCCCGCCGGCATGAGTCGCAAGGGCGCCATCGAGAATACGAATGCAGTTCAACGGCGCCAAAGCGGCACCTCAGTCGCCCAGGTTCGTTCCGACCCGCCGCGCGCTGTCGATCCACGGATGATTCTGCGGAACGAGCTTCAGTTTGCCCGCCACTTCCGCAATCGGCACCGGCTTCACGCCGTCGCCACGCGCGGCAACCATCACGCCGAAAACCTTGTCATTGATGAGTTGAACGCTGGCCGTACCGAGACGTGTCGCGAGCAGACGATCCGCGGCGGATGGAGTGCCGCCGCGCTGGACGTAACCGAGAATCGTCACACGCGCTTCCAGATGGGTGAGTTCTTCGAGTTCCTTGGCCAGCCGGATCGTGTTGCCTGTGTGACGCGCATTCAAAATGGCGAGCTCAGTCTTGGCGCGTTGCCGGGCAGTCTTGCTGGTTGCGTTTTGCTTCCGCTTGGCTGCGGCAGCAAACTCCGCCGCGTCCGTCTTGGACAAAGCGCCTTCGGCAACGGCCACAATGCTGAAGTTCGTTCCGTGCTGCTTGCGCTTGCAGATCGCGGAGGCGATGTGTTGCACGTCGTAAGGTACCTCCGGAATAAGAATCACGTCTGCGCCGCCCGCGATGCCCGCGCCCAACGCCAGCCAGCCGGCGCGGTGGCCCATGATTTCTGCGATGATGATGCGATGATGACTGTGCGCCGTGCTGTGCAGGCGATCCACCGCTTCCGTCGCAATCCCGAGCGCGGTGTCGAAACCGATCGTGGCGTCCGTCATCGGCACATCATTGTCGATCGTCTTGGGCAGCGTGACGATGTTCAGCCCTTTTTCGACGAGCCGCAGTGCGTTCTTGTGCGTGCCGCCGCCGCCGATGCAAACCAGCGCCTCCAGTTTGTTGCGTTCGTAGGTCTTTACGATTACGTCGCTCACATCCTGCACTTCGCCTTTGAAATCCATTTTGTGCGGCTTGTCGCGGCCAGTTCCAAGGATGGTGCCGCCCACGGTGAGAATTCCAGCGAGAGTTCGCTTGTCCAATTCCCACGTCAGATTCTCTGCCAGCCCGCGGAAGCCATCGCGAAAACCGATGACTTCGCGGCCCGAGGCGAGCGCTGCCTTGCCCACGGCCCGAATGGCCGCATTCAATCCCGGGCTGTCGCCGCCCGCCGTGATAATGCCGATACGTTTGGGTTTTTTCATAATTGAAGCTGCCCGATCCTTTCAAAAGCCCTGGCGGGAGTCAGGTCAAAAGGAAGATTCGAGCCATGACCTTCAAAGTCGTCATTCACCCGGAATCCAGTGGTGGATTCTGGGGCGAAATCCCGGCTCTTCCAGGCTGTTATTCTCAAGCGGAAACGCGTGAGGAGTTGCTGGAGAATCTGCGCGAATCCGCCTTGGGTTATCTGGAGGTGTTGCGGGATGAAGGCCGCTGTCCTGAACCCGATGTGCAGATCACTGAACTGGCCCTATGAGGCCGATCACTGGGAAAGAACTCTGCCAGCGTCTTGACGAGGCAGGTTGGACTTTGAAACGCGTGAAAGCTCGCCAATCGCATCGCGAAGAATCACTTGGTGAATCCAGTTCGTTCGCTCACAACCCGCCAAACCGCCGGTGCCGGCGATGATATTCTTCCAGTGCTGCATAAAACTGCTGCTTGCGGAAGTCCGGCCAGAGCGTCTGGGTGATCACCAGTTCCGCGTAAGAAATCTGCCAGAGAAGGAAATTGCTGATGCGCATCTCGCCGCTGGTGCGAATGAGCAGATCGGGATCGGGCCAGTTGCGCGTGTAGAGATGCTGCGCAAACACCTTCTCCGTCAGGTCTGCGGGATCGAGTTCCCCCTTCTTCACTTTCTGCGCCACGCTGCGGGCGGCATCCACAATTTCCGCGCGGCCGCCATAGCTCAGGGCGAGCACCAGTGTCAGGCCGTTGTTCTTCGAGAGTGTGGCGATGGATTTCCGCAACTGTTCCTGGACCGCTTCCGGCAAACGATGGATCTGGCCGATCGCTTCCAGGCGGACGTTGCTCTCATTCAGGTCGGGCGTTTCCCTTTTCAGATACTGAATGAGATACTTCATCAGCGCGTCCACCTCC
>CAMLLE010000119.1 GCA_946480555.1 uncultured Verrucomicrobia subdivision 3 bacterium | reverse complement strand
GAGCCGGTGGCGTGAGTGGGTGTGATGCGATAGTAACCGCCACTCGTCGCCGTGAACGTGTGCTTCTGGTTGCTGCCGTTCAGCCAATCCCACAGTTGCACCTTGCTGCCGTTGGCGGTGCCCCAGTTGCTGACTTCCACGCACCGGCCGCTCTGCACACCGATGATGGAGTATTGGTTGTTCCCGCGATTGGTCACGGTCCAGCGCTGATTGTTGCCGCCACCGTAGGCCCATTGAATGATTTGGGTTCCGTTGGCCGTTTGAGCGCCAGTTGCATCCAGAGCCTTGCCGCTATGCCGGGCGATGATGCGATAGGTGCCGTTGGCGACCGGGCCGCCACCGCCGCTGCCGGGCGCCGCCCAAGTGTAAGTCGGCCACCAGGCGAACGCCGCCTGGCCGCTCTCCTTGGTCGGGAACGTGTGATTGGCGAGACCGTTCTGCAGATTGCCGAGCATGTCGCCGATCATGCCGCAGACGTAGCTGACATTGCCCGAGGCATCGAAGGTGTTCTTCGCGTTCATGCCGAAACCGGCGGTGGTGCCGTTGATCAATCCATACGAATCGCCCGGGTGCCACGCCATTTCGGTGATGATCATCGGATAGCGATCCGCGCACGCTTTGAACGCGCCGTTCCACACCTGGGCGAAGGTGTTGGGATCATTGAGCGAACCGCTCTGCGGATAAAGATGGCCGGCGTAACCGATGTTCGAACCGAGCACGGGATACGTGGCGAAGTTGTCGTACTGGCCTTGCCAGACCAGGCCGGGAATCCAGATGACGTTGTCGGCGCCGGTGTTCCGGATGGCGTTCACGATCGGTTGCATGAAGGCGGTGATCGCCCGGTCATAAGCGTCCGGTCCCTGACCCCAATCGTTCCGGCCGAAGGCAGTCTCGATGGCGATGGGTTCGTTGCAAATTTCGAACATCACGTTGTCCGCGCTTTTGAGCGAGGGGTGATTCGCGATCGTCGTCCAGAACGTGATGAGATTCTGCTGGTATTGCTGGGTCATGTTGCGCGTGGCATCGCCTCCGGGAAATACCTCGGACGGATTGCCGCAGAGCACGACATACAGACCAACGGACCGGCAATGGTTCACGAAGGGGACCAGCACGTTGTTGATCCAGCCGTTGAACTGGGCGGGGCTCGACAGTTGCCCGGCGGAATTCCAGCCGGGAGCGAAGTTGTGAACGCCCGTGCCATCGGCCAAGTATCGAACGAAGCTGGAATACCAGCCATGTGTGCGGCCGTAACGTGGTGCCGTGTCCGTCATGAGAGTCGCCACCGAACGGTAATAGTTCAGCGCGCTCGCGACATTCGCGGTGCTGGTGTAATCGGTCGGATTGTTGAAGTTCACGCCGTGACCGCCATTGAAGTAGCTGTCGCCCGGCTGCATGTAGCCATGCAGGAGGACATTCTTTCCTGACGGATCCTGCAGATGGCGTCCGTTGACACTGAGTTTCGGCGTCGGCATTCCCTGGTACGCCTGGACGCTGGTGGTGATGGTGGCGGCTGCCAGGAGTGCCACCGCGTGGCGCAGTTTATTGCGAACTGTTCGTTTCATTTTGATTTGGTTGGGAGTTGTTGTGCGAACCAGGCCGGACGCTCGAATCTCGTCCGGCCAGTAAATGCGATGTCGAATTACGGTGTCTGAAAGGCCCACTGCTGGTTGTTGCCGTTGAGCCATTGCCACAGATGAACCAGCGCACCGTCGGCAGTGGAAACGCCCGCCACATCCAGGCAGGAGCCGGTGGCGTGAGTGGGTGTGATGCGATAGTAGCCGCCGCTGGTTGGCGTGAAGGTGAACCTCTGGTTCGTGCCGCCGGCGTAATCCCAGAGTTGAACTTTGGTTCCGTTGGCGGTGCCCCAGTTGCTGATGTCAACACACCGTCCGCTTTGGACGCCGATCATGCTGTATTGGCCGCCGCCGCGGTCGGTGACGGTCCAGCGCTGATTGTTCCCGCCCAGGTAGGTCCACTGATGGATCTGCGTGCCGTTGGCGGTTTGATTGCCGAAAGCATCCATCGCCTTGCCGCTGTGGCGGGCGATGACGCGGTAGGTGCCGTTGCCGACCGAGCCTCCGCCGGCGTTCAACGTGGGACCGGCGCCGGAAAGGATTGCCGAGCGTGCCGTCGAAGGGCTTTCGAGCGAGTAGGAATAGGGCGGAACGAAAACGGAATCGTTGAAGTTCTGCACGCCGCTGCAATTGACAAAGGTGTTTCCCGCGCTGCGGATCAAACCCACCTGGCTGCCGGTCGCGGCGCTGCTGGCGTATTTCTGAAACGGAGTGCTGATGCTCTCGAAGTAGTTGTTCTCCGCCAGAACGTGCGACTGAATGCTGGCCCGGATGCAATGATTGTTGCCGGGGCTGTTGAAGAAGTTGTTGTAGGTGTGAATCCGGCCGAAGCGCACCCGCGGCATGCGCTCCACACAGAGAGTGCTCCACCAGTTGTGATGGAACGTTACCTTCAGCCGGCCGCTGTCCTCCGCGGAGTTGTCGTCGCTGTGGCCGATCAGATTGACGAAATTGTGGCCGGTGTTCGAGGTGTAGGAGAATTTGCACCAGGAAACGGTGATGTAGTCGGAGCCGTGGGTGATGTCCAGGGCGCCGTCGCCGCATTGCACGAACGCGCAGTGATCCACCCAGACGTGCGTGCATCCGTCCAGCGTCAAGCCATCGCCGTCGCCAACGCTATTGGGATTGGTGAAGTTCAGGTTTTGCAGGACCACGTTGTTTTCATCCACGCCCTTGAGGTTGCCGGTGAACCCGGAGTTTGATCCGAGGCCAATGATGGTTTTGTTTGAACCGAACCGGACGCTGGAGGAGCCGAGATTGATGGTGCCCTGCACGTGGACAACATGGGAAACGTCGTCACCAATGGCGGCCGTCAGTTGCGAAAGCGTGGTGACCACGACGGGAGCGCCGGAGCCGCCCGTCGTTGTGCCGTTGACGTTGGCATAGCCGTCTGCGGCGCGAAGCGGGATGGTGGAACAGAGAAGTAACGCGAGCGCAGCTGCGGCAAGGCGGTTCTTGAAATCCGGGAACCTGGGGTTTCGCCCGGACTTTGGATTTCGAACTTCGGACTTCAGCTTCATCGAGAGCATATCCAGATAGGGGTTGGAATTTCGAGTTGGGTGGAGCGGTGCGGCATTCATAGGTTGGTCGTTGTTGGATTGATTTGAGGTGTCGGGTGGTAGCGCAAATATGCCGACGTTTTGGTTGTTCCCTATCCTGGCGACAAACGCGTGGGGCTTTACGCCAGATTTTTTCAGAAAGGATCCGAAAGCCGGTTTCTTCGATGTTGTTGACGGGTGTAAGGCGACTTACGGCTCCGAAATTGAGAACCGAAAAAGGCCCGAGTCCGAGCTTCGAAATTTGCCCGTGCCTCGGGAAACACAACCTGCCTCTAATTGGTGGGGATGAGCTTCGGCTGCGGCCCATTTTCAACTGCACAACCCCGGCCATGAATCACGCGCTCTGCTTCCCGACAGAGCAGCAGCGCCGCGATCCAGTCATTCCAGAAGCCTGAAGCGTCATTGGCTATTCCGCTTACGCCGATCGCGTGATTTGGAAATCTGGCACCAACGATGGCGCGGGCCGAAGCCAATTCCGCGCTGCCTGCCGCGGGGTCGATGCGATTCGACGCCATTGCCAGAACGGCATTTGCCATCGCGACCCGGCTGCTTGTGCAGTCCTCGTAGCCGAGGCAATGCCGCGCCCACTTCGCCGCAGAGGGATGATCGCCGCACCTGTAATAGAACATCGAGACCGCGAGGGCGCGCCAGGCAAGCATGTAGGGGCTATCCTTCCCCGCGGTCTGTTCGTTCAGGAGAGAGTTCTCAGCAACGGCTTTCAGCGGATGCAGCAGGGAGAGCGAATTCGTTTCAACCGGAACGAAGGTGAAGCTCTTCAGGATTTGTTCCGCCGCGATGGGGTTTTCGGTATTCGCAAAGCGAACGGCCGTCTCCCGCATCAACCGCCGATGAGCGGCCATGTCGTCTGTCACGACGAGCGCCGTCGCAATGCCCGGCAGGTCGCGCGTGGCGGCGTCGGAGAGGTCCGATTTGTCGATTTGCTCGGCAAGGTGCTGCCTTTTGAGAAACAGATCGGACGCCTGCTGCCACCGGCCCTGGGCGACGTTCCAGTGGCCCAGGTCGCGGAAGACCGATGCAGCCTCGATCGATGGATGCACCAGGCAGACGGGAATTTCTTTGACGAGGCTGTCGGCTTCTTCGGGCCTTTGACGGGCGATCAAGACGGCAGCGCGTGCGATTTTGGCACTCGCTTCGGCTTCGATGCGCCGCTGACTTTCGTTTGCACGGGCCCGTTCCGCCTCCTCCCGCAGCAGCGCCTGCTGACGGCGCGCTTCGCGCTCCTTCACAAACAGCCAGCTCGACGTTCCGAAGCCGAGTACAAGGGCCAGGCTGACGGCGCCAATGAGGACGAACAATCCCTTGTTTCGCCGAACCAGCTTCCGAAACCGGTACGAGCTGCTTGGCGGACGCGCCACCACCGGCTCGTTGTTGAGATAGCGCTGCACGTCCATCGCCAGACCGTTGGCTGTCTGGTAACGCAGGACCCGGTCTTTCTCCAGCGTCTTCATGACGATCCAGTCGAGATCGCCGGTCAGCAGCGATTTCAGTTTTCGCGGCTCCACCCGGCGTCGCAGAGCGGTTTCGGTGAGCTCATCGACGCGGAGGCTTTCAATCTTATTCGAAGGGCGATGCGGTTCGCGTTCGCGCAAGGTGCGGCGCATTTCGTCGAGGCCGGATTTGAGCAGTTCGTGCTGATCGAACGGAGTTCTGCCGGTCAGCAATTCGTAGAGCAGCACGCCCAGGCTGTAGATGTCGCTGCGCGTGTCCACATCGAGATTGCTCGTCTCCGCCTGTTCCGGGCTCATGTAGGCCGGCGTGCCGAGGAACTGTTCGTAAGCCGTGAACAGCGTCTTGTCGGTCAATAATTCGCCGGAGGTGGCCTTGGCGATTCCGAAATCAATCACCTTCGGCATCGGCACTCCGTCGTGGTTTGTGACCAGAATGTTCGACGGCTTGATGTCGCGATGGACAATGCCCTTCTGGTGGGCGTGCTGGATGGCATTGCAGACCTGGATGAACAGGGTGAGCCGCTGGCGTGGATCGAGGCATTGCTCATCACAATACTTCGTGATCTTCACGCCGCGGACCAATTCCATGACGAAGAAAGGGCGGCCGGTCTGGGTCGCGCCGGCGTCCAGGACCCGCGCGATGTTCGGGTGATCCATCAACGCCAGCGCCTGTCGCTCCGCCTCGAACCGGGCGATGACCCGCTTCGTGTCCATTCCGAGCTTGATGATCTTCAAGGCCAGCCGACGGCGGACCGGCGACAGCTGTTCGGCCATATAGACAGCGCCGCAACCGCCTTCGCCAATTCGCTGCAACAGCTTGTAGGGGCCGATCTGCTTCCCTTCGCATTCGACTTCGCCCGGCGTGCCGACTGTGCTGGAAACGTCATTCGCGCCGGCAACGGCCTGGGAGAAATCGGGAAAGGCGGCGGGTTTGCTGCGCTGAAAAAAGCTGTCAACCGCGGGCTGCGCCGCCAGCATTTCATTCACAAGAGCGTGGAGTTCCGGATTGATGCCGCAAGTCGCCGCCACGAACGCCAAGCGCTCGGGCAATGACGGAATCTCCAACGCCGCGCAGAAGATTTCTTCAGCGCGCTCATTGGAGTTGTTCGGCGTTGGTCGATCGATTTGCACGGCTGGGTCCGTTCCGTTGGCGCAGACCTCCAAGTCTGCTGTCCTATCGATTTTCAGAGCGACGCAGCGCTCAGCGGAACGATGCAGTTGAATACGGGGCGGAGCGGCAGCTCCGCCCTACCCACACCTCGGCAGGGATGCGTTGCTACGCAGCCCCATATTCCGCACCGAAAGGGGCGTTCGGGCGAGGAACGGAACCGCACTGCCGCTTCTGATCTACATCTGGGTTTCAATGCGTTTAAAGAGCCACGTCCGGGCGCAAAGCCAGTGGCGGTTGACGCTGCGTTCGCTGATGCCCATGGCTTCGGCTGCTTCCTTGTTGGTCATTCCACCGAAGAACTTCAGCACCACCACCTGCGCGCGCTCGGGGTTTATGCGCTCGAGCTCTTCAAGCGCGCCGTTGATCAGGAGCACCTTGTCATCCTCCGGCGCGGCGGAAAGGTCGAAGTTGTGAATACTGAGGCGCTGCTGGTCTCCGCCGTGTTTCAGGCGCGACTTGCGGCGCGCGTGATCGATTAGAATCCGGCGCATCACCTCGGCAGCGGCGCTGAAGAAATAGGCCCGGTCTTTCCAGCTCCTTTCCTGGCCGTCTGCAATCAGCCTCAGCCAGGCTTCATGCACAAGGGCTGTCGGCTGCAGTGTGTGTCCGGGCGATTCGTTTGCCATTCTCGCAATCGCGAGGTGACGCAGTTCTTCATACACCAACGGCAGCAGCTGTTCGGCCGCATCGGCCGGCCCGGTTGTGGTGGCATTCAGGAGCATCGAACTGCTCATGCGAGGATTTTGGATTTTAGACGTTGAAGCGTGCGGCAACGAAGTGAATCGCTGCCGCACGCACGTTTACGATCAGGTTGATTCAGGGAGCTTGAAACGCCCACTGCTGGTTGTTGCCGTTCAGCCATTGCCAGAGATGAACGAGCGCGCCGTCAGCGGTGGAAATGCCAGCCACATCCAGGCATGAGCCGGTGGCGTGCGTCGGAGTGATCCGATAATAGCCTCCGCTGGTGGCTGCGAGCGTGAACTTCTGGTTCGTGCCGCCAAAATAATCCCACAATTGAACCTTGGTTCCGTTTGCAGTTCCCCAATTGTTCACATCGACGGCGCGTCCGCTCTGGACGCCAACGATGCTGTATTGGCCGCTGCCGCGATCGGTGACTGTCCAGCGCTGATTGTTGCCGCCGGAGTAAGCCCACTGGATGATCTGCGTGCCGTTCGTGGTTTGGTTTCCATAAGCGTCCAGCGCCTTGCCGCTGTGACGCGCAATGATGCGGTATGTTCCGTTCGCGATCGGTCCGCTGTTGCCCGGCGCGGCCCAGGTGTAGGTCGGCCACCAGGCAAAGGCCGCTTGCACACCTTCGCCGGAACCGAGCGTGCAGTTCGCCGGTGTGGAGGTCACCAGGTTGTAGAGGTTGTCGGCAAGGAAACCGATGAGGTAACTGACGTTGCCCTGATTATCGATCGCGTTCTTCGCGGCATTGCCGAAGCCGGCCGTGGTTCCGTTGAACAGATCGTCGTATCCGCCGGGGGGGTTCGGGAACCACATCATTTCCGTGATGACCATCGGCTTGAGATCGGCGGCGGGTTTGTAGTTCGAGTTCCAGAAGTTCTGCACGGCGGTCGCGTTGTTATGAACGCCGCCATACGCGGGATACAGATGTGCGGCGATGCCGATGTTCGATCCGGTGACGGGATATTGCGCATAGCCGTGTGATTCACCCTGCCAGCCGAGACCGGGCAGGAGGATGATGTTGTCTGCGCCCGTGTTGCGGATCGCATTCACGATTGGCTGCATGAAGTTCCGGAGCGCCTGAAAGTAAGGCCCGCTGCCGCTGCCCCAGTTGTTCGCACCGAAGCTGGTTTCGATCGTGACCGGCTCGTTGCAGATTTCGAACATGACGTTGTCCGCGCTCTTGATCCCCGGAGCGTTTGCCACCGTAGTCCAGAACGTGGTGAGGTTCTGTTGATATTGCTGGGTCATGTTCCGGCCGTGATCGCCACCCGGAAACACGAGCGATGGATTTCCGCAGATCACGACGTAGAGGCCGCGCGTGCGGCAGTGGTTGATGTAGGGAACGAGCAGGTTGTTGATCCAGCCATTGAACTGCGCGGAACTGGCG
>CAMLLE010000118.1 GCA_946480555.1 uncultured Verrucomicrobia subdivision 3 bacterium | reverse complement strand
TTGTAGATCACTTGAATGGGCACAAACTCGATCCTTCGCCCCGCGCGAGCAAATGCCAGGAGGACTTCCGATTCGATCTCGAAGTTGTCCGTCGAAACCGGCAACGCCGCCAATGCGCTCGAACGGATCAATCGAAATCCGCATTGCGTGTCCGGTAATTCGCAACCGGCACGGCGCGAGATTCGGCGGCTCATCCAGCGATTCACCACGCGCCGCAGCCCCGGCATCGCATCTGGCTGAACCATGCGGTTGCCAATCACAAGGTCCGCGCCCGTCCGTTCAGCTTGCTGCAGCAATTTCGGAATGTCGTCCGGAGCGTGCTGGCCATCGCCATCCATGGTGAGCACCCAGGCGAAGCCCTTGGCCGCCGCCCAATTCCAACCGCGCTTCATCGCGGCACCCTTTCCCGTTGGAGCCGAGTTGCGAAGCACCGTTGCGCCCGCCCGCGCCGCCTGCTCGGCGGTGTCATCAACGGAGCCGTCATCCACGACCACGACGCTCGGGAGATGCGTGCGGACATGGCGGACGACTTCGCTGATCGCGCGGGCCTCGTTCAAACAGGGAATGATCACCGCACAAGCGGCCGGCCAGTTCATCGGATGGAACGTAAGCAAATCCAGATGGCGGCCAAGCTTTTTGAAAATGCAAAGGCGTGAAGCGCGCCTTGCGTTGTTGCGCAGCAGTCCAGCTGCTGGGGCTTTCACCCGGTGTTGCGTTGAACCGGGCGAACCTAAATTGAATTTGCACTGCTTCGGGCAGACTTTTAGCTTTTTCGAGAAATGACTCAACCCTTGAAGCCGAATGCCGAAATGTTGCAGTTGCGCGGCGAGGCACAGAACGCGTTCCACGCCAAAGCCGCACAGACCGCCCGCTCCCGCTTCGGCAAACGCGTCTTTGTCCGCGCCGTGGTTGAGGTCTCCAATTTCTGCCGCGAGAACTGTGCTTACTGCGGCATGCGTCGCGACAATCGCGAGCTCTCCCGCTTTCGCGCCAGTCACGAGCAACTCGCCGAACTGCTGATCCATCATCGCCCCGCCAGCGTCACGGACATCAACATTCAGGCCGGAGAAGATCCCGTTGCCGTACGCGAGGTCGTGCTCCCATTGATCAAGACGCTGCGCCGAGAAACAGATTTGGGGATCAGCGTCTGCCTTGGTTCACTGAGTCATTCGGTGTATGCGGACCTGAAAAACGCAGGCGCCAGCATTTACATCATCAAGTTCGAAATTGCCGATCCGAAGCGCTACCGCGAAATGCAGGCGCCGGGGACCTTCGAGCAACGCATCGAGAACATCCGGCATCTCGCCGCCACCGGCTGGCGCGTGAGTTCTGGTTTCATAGCCGGGCTGCCCGGGCAGACCGCGGCGGACATGCTGCAAAACCTTTCGCTCGCCAGCGAATTGCCGCTCGCGGGATGCAGCGTCAGCCCGTTCATTCCCGGCGATGAATCGTTGCTTTCCGCCGCGCCGTTGGCCGACATCAACGTGACGTTGAATTGCATGGCCGCGATGCGGCTTATGCGTCCTGAGTGGGTGATTCCTTCCGTCAGCGCATTGAACCTGGCTGAACCTGGAAACGGCTATCGCCGGGGACTGCGCACGGGCGCAAACCTGGTTACGATCAACCTCACGCCGTCCGACATTCGAGGGAATTACCTGCTCTACAAACGCGACCGTTTCATCATGACGGAAGATCGCATTCTTGAAGCGGTGGCAGCGGAAGGTTTGGAAGTTTCCACGCAAAGCCTGGCGGATTTTTTCGCCGCTGGCGATAGCTCGAACGCTGTTCCTCCGATTGCTTCAGCTCGCGCCTGAACGGGCCACTCAAGTACAACAAAAAGCCGGACAACGGGTCCGGCTTTACACACGGCGCAATGAGAACTTAACGCCGACGCCGATACGTTATCAACTTCTTGTTTCGATTCATGTCCCTATTGCTGGGGACAACTACGGAAGGTCGAAATCGCCCGCCTGCTGCTGACCTCATGGTTTCAAGAACGCCTCTATTCAGAACCGCTTTGGTGCCAGCCGCCGCCAAGGGCTTTGTAGAGTTGAACGATCGCAAGCCGGCGGCTGGCTTCGATTCGGGAGAGTGCAGTCTCCGCGGGGAAGAGGTGCTGTTGCGCTTCGAGGACTTCGTAGTAGCTGGCTTTGCCTTCGCGGTAACGCATCGTTGCCAGTTCCACGGCAGCCTTCCCCGCGGCGACGGCTTCGGATTGTTCCTGTTGCTCCTCGTTGAAGTGGCGATGCGAAATAAGCGCGCGGAAACTTCGCGGAAGGCATTCAACGCGGTCTGCTGGTAATGGAGCTTCGCTTCCTCGCACGCTGCCTTCGCCTGGCGGTAACGGCCTTTCAATCGTCCGCCAGTGAACAGCGGTCCGGCAGTGCTGGCGGCAAGCGACCACGTGTTCGCACTCGTCGAAGCGAGGCTGTTGAGATCATCGCTCACGCCGCCGTAAAACGTCGTGAGGCCCACGCGTGGAAAGAAATCTCCGATCGCCACACCGATTCCCGCATTGGCCGCGCGAACCTGTTGTTCCGCCATCCGGACATCAGGACGGCGTTCGAGCAAGGTCGAGGGAAGACCGGTGGGAATTTCCACCGGCATTTCCTGCGCAAGCAGCGTTGAGGTGCGCGGCACGGGACCGGGATTACGTCCGAGCAGAGCGTTGATTTCGTTTTCCTTGAGCGCGATCTGGCGTTCGAGTTCGGGGATGTTCGCCGTTACGGTTTTCAATGCGAGCTTGGCGCGGGAAACTTCGAGGCTCGACGCCAGGCCCGCGGCGCGCTGATCGTCGAAGAGCCGGAAGGTTCGCTCGTAGGAATCGCGCGTGCGCTTCGCAATGGTGAGTTGATCGTCCAATTCGAGAAGTTCGAAGTAGGCGCGCGCCACGCTGCTGACCAGCGAGATCATCACGTTCCGGCGGCCTTCCTGCGACGCCATGTCACTGGCGCGAGCCGCTTCGTTCCCAGTTTGCACGATCCGATTTGGGTTTGAACATTTCCAGTTGCCGGCTGGCGTTCGAATCCCGACGGGATTCCATCTTTCAGCCCAGGGTTGCGAGGAACGAGCTACCCTGGGTAATCGGATCGAAGAATCCATCAACCCCAACGGGGTTGCATCTCCGCCGCGTTTTGACGCAACCCTTTCAGGGTTGGGATTCATTTTCCGTCCTTGACCCAGGGTAGCCTCGCAGACTCGGAAACCCTGGGCTGAGTGACACAATCCCTTTGGGATTGAAGCACTGAATCGTGGCCCGCTTGTTTTTCTGCACGTAAAATTTTGCATGTCTCGGATGGCTTACTTGATGAATTTCAATTTCGCGCAGAACACGTAGTAGAGCGTCGCAGCGAAGTGCCCAAGACGATCGACAACGATCTGGAATCCACGATGACGACCTTCGGTTTCGACAGCGCGGTGTCCTTCGCGACGGAGTGCATCGACCGGCTTCATTCCACCGCAGAATCGCACCGGCGGATCATGGTCGTGGAAGTGATGGGCCGTTACGCGGGCTGGCTCGCGCTCCATGCCGGCATCGCGGGACGCGCGGATGCGATTCTCATTCCGGAAATTCCTTACGACATCGCCAAGGTCGCCGCGCACGTCAAACGCCGGACAACGGGCCGCAGTCACCAATACGCCATCGTCGTCGTCGCTGAAGGCGCGAAGCCGGTGGGCGGCGGCGTGACACTGAAGGAGACTGCGAGCGTCGGGCAGGTTGAACGGCTTGGCGGCATCGGGGAACTCGTTGCCAGCCAGCTGAGGGAGTTGACCGGCAAGGAAACCCGCGCCGTCGTGCTCGGCCATGTGTTGCGCGGAGGCCAGCCGACTTCGCTCGACCGTTCGCTCGGAGTGATCTTCGGCGCGGCCGCGGTTCGCGCACTGGCTGAAGAACACGATGGCGTGATGGTTGCCGTTAACCCGCCACGAATTGATTACGTGCCGCTGCGTGTGGCGACCGCGAAGCTCAAGCTCGTCACACCCGACGATTACGGCGTCGTGACGGCGCGCACACTCGACATCGCGTTTGGCGATGAAATGAGGACGCGCCGTTAATGCGGGAATCGATCGGATCGCGAATGCAACACTCAGCGACGCCTCAAAGGCATTGCGAGGCGGAAGCATCGGAGGTCTGACTTCCCGCTTGGGAAACGTCGGCAAGTTCCACAGACTCCCTGCATGACGACTTCCCGCGATCGCCGCAACGCTGTTTGGATCGCAGCGTTATTGGCACTCGCCGTCATCGCGCTGTATTGGCCGGCGCGCCATTTCGAGTTCATCGATTACGACGACGACAAATACGTGTTCAACAACCCGGACGTTCTCCGCGGCTTGAGCTGGTGGGGATTGGTCTGGTCGTTCGTGGATTTTCACGTCGCCAATTACCATCCGCTCACCTGGCTTTCGCATATGCTGGACGCCGAACTTTACGGCTTGCGTTCCGGCGGCCATCACCTGACCAGCGTGCTGCTGCATTCCGCAACCAGTGTGCTGCTGTTTTTCGCGCTGCGCAGTCTCACGCAAGCAACCTGGCGAAGCGCGTTCGTCGCGGCGCTGTTCGCATTGCATCCGTTGCGACTGGAATCGGTGGCTTGGATTTCTGAACGGAAGGACGTATTGAGCGGCTTGTTCTTTGTGCTGACAGTTTGGGCTTACGGGCGATACGCACGTGACGCCGTGAGTTCGCAAATGGAAGCTGGCTGGCGATTTCTCAATTCCCGCGCCTATCAGGCATCGTTGATTTGCTTCCTGCTGGGAATGCTGTCGAAGCCAATGCTCATGACGGTTCCCGCAGTGCTGCTGTTGTTGGATTTCTGGCCGCTCAACCGGCTCCGACTCCCGGCTCGATTTCGAGATTCGAAACCGCTCATTGCTGAAAAGCTCCCGTTCGCAGCCATCGCTTTCGGCTTCGCGTTGCTTACGGTTCTGGCGCAAAGCGGCGGCGCGATCAAATCCGTCAGCTGGACCGAGCGACTCGGAAACACACTTTCGGCCTATTGGGGATACGTTGCGAAAAGTTTCTGGCCGGACAACCTCTGCATTCTATATTTGCGGCTTGCCGAGTTCTCACCCGCAGTTCTCGCTGCAGGCGCAGCCGCTCTGGTATTGGGCACTCTCGCTGCCTGGCATCTTCGGAGAGCCGCACCGTTCGTCCTGACCGGCTGGCTTTGGTTTGTGATCATGTTGATTCCGGTCAGCGGCGTTGTGCCCTTGGGCGACCTCTACATGGCGGATCGATACAGCTATTTGCCGAGCATTGGACTGGCCGTCATCGTGGTTTGGGGGGGTGGCGTCGTTCTAGCAAAAACTTCGCCAAGGGCCGGAACCCGCTTCGCGGTGATTGCCGGCATGGCGCTGGTGATCGCTTGCGCGGCCGCCGCTCGTACGCAACTGCCGAACTGGCGGAACACCGAAACCGTGATGACCCGCGCACTCCAGGTGAATCCGTCCAACTTCGTCGCGCATATCAATCTCGGCATGTACCACGCGCGAAAGGGAAATCCCGAAGCCGCAAAGCATCATCGGGCACGGGCTCGGGAACTGACACCTGAGAGGGAACGCTCGCAATTCGAACGCACGGCCGTTCCGTAGCCAGGCCTACACAGTTCTGGTGAGTGCCCTCACGGCGAGTCTCCTCCAGAATTGCCGCGCAACAATTCAGAACCCTATGCAACACCAACCTATCCACAATTTCGGAATCGCGGCGGCATTTGTCGCAAGCGCGTTGTCGGCTTCAGCCGCCACCGCCACGCTCACGCCAGCGGCGGATACTTACGTCCGGCACGATGGAAGCGCCGGCGTGAATTACGGAAGCGTCGATTACATGTATTTGTTCGCCAATGCGAGTCAGCCCGGCTACCTCGGATACGTGCGATTCGACCTTAGTTCGCTGGGTCCGATCACCATCACCGACGCGTCCATCCAGTTCACAAAGGTTGCGAATGCGCCGCGCAATGACATCCTGGTAACCGGCCGCTTCGCGTTGAATGGAATTGACGATGTCGTGGGAAACACCGCGCAGAACTGGGATGAACTCTCACTGACCTACACGGCGGCGGGAACCGAGAAAACCCTTGCCAGCGGGCTCACCAGCTTCGACGACAATGTGAGCGGAATCTCCGAAGTCATCTCCGGATCGTCCACCATCGTCACGGTGAGCGGCGCACCGTTGGTCTCCTGGCTGCAAGGCCGTGTGGACGGGAGCAATCCGGGATTGGTGAACTTCCTCCTGGATTTCCCCGGCACGTTGGCGAGCCCTCGCGGTTTCGGTCTGGCCACCAAGGAAAATGCGACGGAAGCTTCGCGCCCTGTGTTGTCGATCACCTACACGCCCGTGCCTGAACCGAGCGCTTTCGCAATGAGTGCGTGCGGTTTCGCACTGTTCCTGGCCGCTCGCCGCCGCAATTGATCGCTTTCGATTTCCGCTCACACGCGCCCTGCTCCACGGAGCGCGTTTTTTTTTCAGGCGGAACCAGTCTTCACGCCGGCGCCGACTTCGGAAGCCACAGCAACCGGGATCGGGGGCGTTTCAGATCTGTTCGACGCAAACCACGTTCGCCAGCCTTCGGTTGCTTCCAGCTTCACCCACGCGAGCAGCGACCGCACCACCGGCCACGAGCTGCGACCGGAGAAGGTGAACCCGGGAATCATGAATCGCCGATGCGCATTGTGCCGCCCCCACGCCGAGCGCTTCCGGCGGGCGCGGGCGATTGCTGCGAACCGTCGATTGTAGGTCCGCATCAAGTGATAGAACGGAATCGACGGCTTGGTGGAAAACGGCGGTTCGCACAACGCCAGTGAACCACGCTTGAACGGCTGAGATGCAATGCCGAGGTAGTAAAGCCCAAGGTCCAGCTGAAAGGCGATCCGCATGAGATCGTAGTCGCCCATGTATTCGTACTTGTCCTTGTAAACCGCGGTGAACCAGCTGCGATAGCTGTTCGCAAACGTTTCATTGTGCCGCGCGATCTTCGCTTCCATGGGTTCACCCTTCAGCTGCGCCAGAATCAACTGAGCAGACGACCATGACGTAAACGAAACCCAGTCCATTCCGGGGCTGTAAAACGGATCAATGAATGCCGCGGCATCGCCCACCAGCGCAAATCCATCACCTGCAAAAGTCGTGCTGTAATACGGCAGATTCTTCCGCCAAAGGACATCGCCTTCGCGCCACTGGGCATTGGCCAGGATTTCGGCGCCGACCGGATGTTCGCTGAGAAAATCTTTCAACCGCTGCCCCAGCGAACCGCCTTCGGGAAACTTCACGAGCCGTTGATCGAACACCACACCAACGCTGACATCGCCGCCCTTCAGTGGAATGCACCAGGCCCACCAGCCCGGGCCGAGCAAATGGTTGGTCGCGGTCGCGCGAATGCCGTTGCAGGCCATCGCCCATTTGGGAAATTTCTGCGCCAGTTCCAACCCATCCCAATCCTTCACGCCGGTCCAGCGCGACCACACCGCGGTCGTTGGGTGTTCCTGATTCGCCCGCCACCATCCTTGTTGCCGCGCAATCAAAGCAGCGAAACCCGACGCATCAACAACCCACCGTGCGGAAATCGTGCGGACTTCTTCGCCGAACTTCACTTCGACCAACTGGTCGGCGCCGGCCTTGAGCTGAACTTTGGAAACCGACGCAGGCCGCCAGACTTCCGCGCCAAGGGCTGCCGCGCGATTCAAGATTTCCTGGTCGAGAGTCGATCGATCCACCTGAAACGCCGGGACGCGCGCCAGGTATTTGCCGCCGATCTCGCTGCACTCCGAGAGATCCTTCGCCTCCGCATTCGCAAACCAGAAGCGCATCCCTTGTTTCACGAGATGCGCTTCGTTGAGATACTGCGTCAGGCCCAGGACGCGGCACA
>CAMLLE010000117.1 GCA_946480555.1 uncultured Verrucomicrobia subdivision 3 bacterium | reverse complement strand
GTACGAAGCCTCGCGCGCCGGCGTGAAGATCGACCTGATCGTGCGCGGCATCTGTTGTTTGAAACCGGGCGTGAAAGGCCTGAGCGAGAACATCACGGTGCGCAGCCTCGTGGATCGCTTCCTCGAACACAGCCGCATTCTTTACTTCGAGAATGCCTGCCAGCCGCGTGTATTCGTGAGCAGCGCCGACTGGCTGCCGCGTAATTTCTTCCGCCGGATTGAACTCGCGTTTCCGATCGAGGACGGCGTCCTGCGCGAACGGATCATTCGCGAAGTTCTCGCGCTGCCGCTCGCAGACAACGTTCGCGCACGGCAGCTGCATGCCGATGGGAGCTATCGTCCGGTGCGAAGAGTGAACGGCGACAAAGCCCGGCGCAGCCAGTCGCAATTCATCGAGCTGGCGGTTTCCGGGAAACCGAAATCGCGCTCGGCCAAGCGGAAGTTTCCCGAAGTCAAACTCGCGCCGCGACCGGTCTGATGAAAGCGCGCCCGCCCGTTCGACTCGCAAAGCATCTGGCGCAAGCACTGCACGCCGGGCGCTGTGCGTATCGCAAACGGCTGGAATGCTGCCGGGAGAAACCGTCGGGCAGACATGTGCATGCGCTTCGCGTCCAGACCCGGCGATTGCTGGCGCTGCTCGGTGTGCTGGACGAAATTGGCTTTCGCGACGAGAAATGCAAGGCGTCTCACATTCTGCTCAAACGCCTGAAGGCTTTTGGCGATCTCCGTGACAATGTCGTTCAGCAGAATCTGCTGGAAACACTGCTGCCGAGACATCCCGAAGCCCGGCTGCTGAAGACCTTTCTCGATAATCGCGAGAAAAGGCTCACCGCCAAACTGAAGAGCAAACTGGAACGCATCGGTTGTTCCGGCCTCAATGCGCGGCTCAAGAAGATCGAATCCGCGCTGGCCGCCGCCAGGCCGGGAACCGCGAAAGCCCGTTCGCTGCCGGCGCCAGAAATTCTTCTGGAGCGAACCTTTGCCCGCGTGCGACGCGCCGCAAAGTCGATTCGCCCCGAGAACACAGCGTCGATTCATCAAATGCGGGTTGAGTTCAAACGCTATCGCTACAGTGCCGAGCTGTTGCAGCCCTTGATTCCCGGCATCCGCCCCGCGCAGTTGCGCCGCATGAAAGCGTTTCAGGATGCCGCCGGCGAAGTTCAGGATTTGGAAGTGTTCCTTCACCGGATCGCCCGCGCGATCAAACACCGGAAGCTGAATCCCACGGCGGTGCGGTCGCTGCGTGAGGATCTCAATGCAAAGAAGACTGGGGCAATTGCGCGGTTGCTGCGAGGCATGAATCTGGAGAAATTCAAGCCGATCACACCCACCACGCAACGCAACACACCATCTCAATGAAGCTTTACATCCTGCGCCACGGAGAAGCAGCAGAGCACGGCGACCCGCGTTATCGCGAGACGGAGCGGCCGCTAACCGAGAAAGGTGCCCAACGCACGAAGCAGCTCGCGCACGCGCTGCGCGAACAGGAAATTCAATTCGATCGCATCCTTTCCAGTCCCCTCACCCGCGCGCGGCAGACCGCCGAGATCGTGGCCAAGCGCTTCGAAAAGCCGGTGGAACTGACCGACGCGCTGACGCCTTCCGGCAGCATGAAAGCTCTGGTGGAGGAGATCGATCGCATGCGTCCACTGCCGTCGAGTGTGTTGTTGGTCGGGCACGAACCTTACCTGAGCGGATTCATTTCTCTGCTCTGCATCGGCGGCCCGAATCTTCCGCTGCGCTTGAAGAAAGGCTCGCTCTGCCGCCTGGAAATCGAGCGTCTGGCCGCGGACAAATGCGCAACGCTCGAATGGGTGATACCGCCGCGGCTGTTTGGATGATAGGAGCTTGGGGGTGGGGCGCGTTTCTCCGAGTGCGCCGTCCATATTTCTACCCAACTACGGCGCGCTCGGAGAGACGCGCCCCACCACGCCTGAGCGGATTACCCTCGCATTGCTGTCGCAGGTTTTGACGACATGCTCGCTGGGATGCTGATACGCTTAATAGGCCGATGCGGTCGAATTGGATTCTGCTCCTCGCGATTATCATCCATTCCTGCCTGACGCAACCCAGCGCCGGGGCGGAGTCGTTTCGTGCGGACACGCCCGTTGTTCCAAACGCGTCTCCGGCTGCGCGATCGCTGCTCGCCTATTTGTCTGAAACCTACGGACGCAAAACGCTTTCCGGCCAGCAGGAGGGGCATCGACGCACCAACGGAACCTCCTTCGAACTGCACCACATCCAACAAACCACCGGCAAGCTTCCGGCGATTCTTGGGCTTGATGTTATGCACGCCACGCTGGCGAATCGGCCGTCGGGAACGAACGCGCATCCGACGGCCCGTCGCGCGCTGGAATGGTCTGCGCGAAACGGCATCGTGACGATCTGCTGGCACTGGTATGCGCCAGCGGGACGACGCGCCTTCTATTCAAAGGAAACGGACTACGATTTCACGCCTGCGCTGAAACCTGGTTCGGAAGAACACGCCGCCTTGATGCGCGACATCGATCTTGTTTCGGACGAACTGAAAGTATTGCGCGATGCTGACGTGCCGGTCTTGTGGCGGCCGTTGCACGAAGCGAATGGCCGCTGGTTCTGGTGGGGCATGCAGGGACCGGATGCCTTTCGCGAATTGTGGCAGCTCATGTTCGATCGCATGACCGCGACGCATCAACTCACAAACCTGCTTTGGGTATTCTCGCCGGGCGCTTCGATTGATCTCGCGGCGTGGTACCCGGACGATGCGTTCGTTGACATCATCGGACAGGATCATTATCCGATGGATGGCAACAACGGTCCCGCGAAGAACATTTTCGATGAACTCGTGGCGCTGGGCCGAGGTGCCAAGCTCGTGGGCATGTCTGAGAATGGCCCAATTCCCGATCCTGAACGGATGTTCGCCGAGAAAGCACCCTGGCTGTTTTACATCACTTGGGCGGGCACGATGCTGACGGAGAAGAATCCGCCAGAGCAACTGAAGCGGGCGTATCAACACCCGTCCGTGGTGAATCTCAGCGATCTGCCGGCGAACTGGAAAAGACATCCCTGCTCACGCGCCAGCCAACCGGCGAACCTCGCCTTCATCGGCGCCCCGGAAAACCGGGCGATCAATGGTTCGTCACGACTGCCAGTCTTGGTCGCAGTCTGGGATCAGCACGGCCTCACGGTGCGCGACGGCGTGTTCGACGTAACGCTTTCAACTCGGAAGCAAAATGGAGATTCAGCTTCCTGGCGGAGCAGAACCGTCAATGGAATCGCCAGCTTCGAGAACTTGAAGCTCGGAAGCGAAGGCGTGGTTCAGCTGGAAGCACAAACGTCGGATTTGAAGCCCGCGGCAAGTAGTGAGTTCCGCGTGGGCCCCGGAAACGGTCTGGTGCGCGAGACTTGGACCAATGGAGAATTTCGCAATCTGCGGGAATTGGCCGAAGCGTCGTCGCCGCCAGGCAATTCCGAAAAGTTGGAGAAGTGTTTCGAAACGCTGTATCAGCCTGCGACCAATTACGCAGCGCGCCATCGCGGCTGGCTGTTGCCTGAGACGAGCGGCGAGCATCGGTTTTGGATTACTGGCTCAGGCGAAGTGGAGTTCTGGTTGAGCACGGATGCCGATCCGACGAACCGCGTCCTGATTGCAAAGATCGACGGCCACACGCCTTACGCCAAATGGCCGCATACGAGCGAGGCGGTATCCGCGCCGGTGCAGCTCCGCGCCGGTCGGAGATATTACCTCGAAGTTCTGCATCGTCAGCCAGCCGGTTCGCGGCATCTCAGCGTGCGCTGGCTGCGTCCGGGACAGACCATGCAGCAGCTCATTGGCGCCGACCGACTGCAGAGCTTTCCTGACAGCGAGAACAAAGTTGCGCAGCGTGACGCAGCGCATTGAGCATTCGCCAGGATTCCAACCATGACCAAGACCAACTTCAACCGCCGGTTCCGTTTGCTTCAGTTCGAGCATCAACGTTTGCTGCGTCGCCGCAACAAGGCCATTTCGCCCGGCAATGGCATTTTCGATCGCCACACCTATCCGGTTCTGACCGCCGAACACACGCCGCTCACCTGGCGCTACGATTTTGATCCGAAAGCCAATTCGCATCTGATGACGCGCCTGGGCGTGAACGCGGTGTTCAACGTCGGCGCAATGGAATGGAACGGCAACATCGTGCTCATGGCCCGCGTGGAAGGCTGGGATCGCAAATCCTTCTTCGCCGTGGCGGAGAGCCGGAATGGCATCGATGGATTTCGGTTTTGGGATTTCCCCGTGCGCATGCCAGAACTGGAAGACAAGGAAACGAACCTTTACGACATGCGGCTTGTGCGCCACGAGGACGGCTGGATTTACGGATTGTTTTGCGCGGAGCGGCACGACGATTCCAAGCCAGGCGATTTGTCCGCCGCCATTGCGCGGTGCGGCATTGCGCGAACGAAGGACCTCGTGAAATGGGAACGGCTGCCGGACTTGAAGACGAATTCGTTGCACCAGCGCAATTGTGTGCTGCACCCGGAATTCGTGAACGGCAAATATGCGTTTTACACGCGGCCGATGACGGACTTCGCCGCGACGGGCACTGGCGATGGAATCGGCTGGGGCCTGTGCAACGACATCACAAAGGCGGCGGTGGAGAAGGAGGCGATTCTCGATCCGCGCTTTTATCACACGATCAAGGAAGGAAAGAACGGCCTCGGTCCGGCGCCGATCAAAACCAGGGACGGCTGGCTTCATCTGGCGCACGGCGTGCGGAACACCGCAGCGGGAATGCGCTACGTGCTTTACATGTTCCTGTGCGATTTGAACGAACCGTGGCGCGTGATCAAAGCGCCAGGTGGACATCTCATGGGACCGGAAGGTGACGAACGTATCGGCGACGTTTCGAATGTGGTTTTCGCCAATGGCTGGGTCGCGCGGAGGAATGGCGACGTGTTCATCTACTACGGGTCATCCGATACCCGGACGCACGTGGCCACAAGCAGCGTTGAGAAGCTTTTGGATTACGTGAAGAACACGCCTGAGGATGGACGCCGCTCCTCAATCTGCGTGGCGCAACGCTGCGAATTGATTGAACGGAATCTGCGGCAATTGAAACGGAAGCGATAAGTCGAACAGCCGACGACCACGACATTCATTCAGCTCCGAAGGAGCGGCAGCCAGTAGCCACGGGTGAAGCAAAGCGAAACCCGTGGAAATCCGTCGAGTATCATCGAGCCCCGGCGGGGCGGCAGATCGGGCGAATTCAGGATTGCGTCGTTAAGCGATGCACCGTCCAAATCGCCAGCACGACCACGTTTACGTAAACCGCCGCCAGCGCGTCATCCGCAGTCACGCCCCAGCCGTCGGGCAAATGCTGGCTCTGCCGGACGGGCCACGGTTTCCACACATCAAAGATTCGGAAAAGGGCGAACACGGCGAGCATCAGCAACCAGCCCTGTTTCGAATTGAGTTCAGCCGGAGACGGCAATGCACCGGTTCGGGAAACTTGAAGTATCAACCAGCCGACGAAGCACAGCGGAATGGCTGCAATCTCATCGAAGACAATTGATCCGGGATCGGTTTGATTCAGAACCCGTTCGCCGGCCCCGCAGACCCAGACGGAGAGCAGGAGTCCCGCGATCGTCCCTCCCAAAAAGATCCAGAGATTCTGCGGCCACAGCAGGATGGCGAACCAAAGCAATCCGAGCAAGGAACCGAACGTTCCCGGCGCGACCGGGATGCGGCCGATGCCAAGACCTTGAGCAATCCAAAGCAGGACGTTGTTCATGGCTGCGATTGAGTCCGGCGAAACCTGCCGGCACCGAGGCGCCTCTGCGCCGCGCGAATTACGGCTTCACCAGCAGTTCGCGCACGTCCACCGCTTCCATGCCAGCGGAACGAATCGCCTGCAGGCCCAAATCCGTGTCTTCATACGCACGGCAATGACGCGGCTCGACACCGATCCGGCGCGCGGCTTCCAGGAAAATGTCCGGCGCGGGTTTCTGCCGCACCACGCATTCGCTCGTCACGATGGCGTTGAACAGGTGGCGGATTCCCAGATGCTCGAGCACCTGCGGAATGATCTGGCGCGTTCCGCCCGACGCTACCGCCATCGGGATTTTTCCAAAGTTCGCGCGCGCGACATCCACCACGACATGGATCGGTTCCACCTGCGCCATGAGCGGCAGGTAAGCTTCCTCCTTCTCATGCGCCGCCTTGATATGATCCAAGGTCACACCCTGTTCTTCGGCGAGCATTTTCAAGATGTCACGTGACGGCACGCCGCCAAGCGAATAGAACCGTTCCTCCGGGAAATGCAGCTTGTAACGCGCGGAAACAATCTGCCAGGCGCGCCAGTGCAGCGGCATCGTGTCCGCCAGCGTTCCGTCACAATCGAAAATCAGTCCTCGAATCTCATTCATAGAATCAGCCGCGGCGAATCACAACTTCAACGCCGCCAGTTTTTGCTCCAGATTATCGGCGATCAACGGGTCCAGCATCGGGTCCAGATCGCCTTCGATGAAGTTCGCCAGATTGTAGAGCGTGACTTCGATGCGATGATCGGTCACGCGGTTCTGGGGAAAATTGTAGGTGCGAATCTTCTCGCTGCGTTCGCCCGTGCCCACCTGTTCCTTGCGTTGCGCCGCATACTTCGCGTTCTCCTCCGCGATCTTGCGTTCCAGCAGGCGCGAACGCAGCACCGTCATGGCTTTCGCCCGGTTCTTGATCTGCGAACGTTCATCCGCGCAGCGCACGATCAGTCCCGATGGCTTGTGCTGAATTTGCACCGCGGAATCCGTCGTGTTGACGCCCTGCCCGCCCTTGCCCGACGCGCGGCACACGCTGATCTCCACATCCTCCGGTTTGATTTCGATATCGACTTCCTGCGCTTCGGGCAGCACGGCCACGGTGCAGGTGCTGGTGTGAATCCGACCCTGCGCTTCGGTGGCAGGAACGCGCTGCACGCGATGTACGCCGCTCTCATACTTCAGCCGCTTGTAAACGTCGGAGCCGTTCACCTGGAACACCACTTCCTTGAATCCGCCAAGGTCGGACGAACTGGAATCGAGGCTTTCGATCTTCCAACCGCGAGCCTCTGCGTAACGCGTGTACATGCGATACAAATCCGCCGCAAACAGCGCCGATTCCTGTCCGCCGGCGCCGGCGCGAATTTCCACAATCGTGTTGCGCGAGTCAGTCGGATCGGGCGGCAGAATGCCCACCTGCAATTCCTGGCTGAGGCGCTTGTGTTCCGCTTCCAGCCGCGCGATTTCCTCCTGCGCCATCAAGGCGAGTTCGGAATCCGCCGGTTCGCTCTGGAGCATCGCGCGATTCTCGGCGAGGTCGGCCACCACTTTCTTGAACTGGCTTCCCGCCGCGACAAGTTCCTTCAAGCTGGCGTATTCCTTGGAAAGCTCCTGCGCGCGCTGCGGGTTGTCGAAGACGTGCGGATCGCTCAACGCAGCTTCGACTTCGCCGAAACGGCGAGAAAAGCGATCAATGTGGGGAAGCAGGTCCATGAGTGGGAAGTGCGTGCCGTGTGTGCGCGACGCTTGAATCCGGCTTAAAGCTCAGGGTGAAAACTCACGCGGCGCGAGCACGTTTCCAGAAAAGAACACCGCCCGCGACTCCGACGAATCGGCGTGGCGGGCGGTGAGTTGAAAGACGCTATTTCTTCTTCTTCTTCGCGGCGAAAGCTTCCTGGGCGGCGGCCGTCTTGGCGGCGCGCTGCTGGAACTTGTCCACGCGGCCGGCGGTATCGACGAACTTCTGCTGGCCGGTGTAGAAAGGATGGCAGGCGTTGCAAATACCGACGATGATCGTCGGCTTGGTGGAGCGGGTCTTGATCACGTTGCCGCACGCGCAACGGATTTCTGCATCCACATATTTCGGATGAATGTCTGCTTTCATAGTCAAAGGCCGCAAAATCTACCATCGGTCATTTGGAAAACAAGCGTGAATTTTCCGGGATTTGGCTGTCGGGGCGTCTCAACTTTTGAACCGTCGGAAAAACCACGAACAGCCGCGG